>DJBG01000033.1:0-3298 GCA_002429965.1 Hungatella sp. UBA5982 | reverse complement strand
TGTCATTTACAATCATTTTTTTTCTTCCTTTTCCTCTGTATTCTCATTCATTAACTGAAGGATTTCCTTGGAGGTCATGGAAGTATTAAAGGTATAATCTCCCTGTTTTACCTTATAATCAAAAAACTCCGCCTGTATGATAAAAGAATATTCATTGGATATCAAACCATTGTCCTTTAATAGCTTTGCCGCCTGGGCCACAGAAGTACCTTTGCTGATGGTTATCTCCTTGTCCCGTCCCGGCTCTGCTTCCACTGCAGAGGCGTAGAATATTTCATGACCGAACTCATATCCTCTGGTGACTCCCTCATAAAGCAGAAGGATCACCAGGGCAAGGATAATAAGCCTGCTTGAAATCGCGATAACCGCTCCTGTTATTTTATTTATCTCATTCGTTGCACGGCTCATTTCCTGCTTCCTTTCAATATTATCGCCCGCTTTACAGGGCATAAAGGTATACCCGCAGGGTGTTTCATTATTATCGTCCGCTTCACAGAGCATAAAGGCATACCCCCAGGGTGTTTCGCCTTAGAGGTATGGTTTTTTCCTTGTGCTATACTTCCATAATGATCGGCAGAATCATAGGATTCCGTTTCATTCTCTTCCATAAAAAGTCGCTTAAACTGTCCCGTATAACATTCTTAATCTTGCCCCAGTCATTGACATGGCGGTCCAGACAGTCTGAAACAGCGTCATTGACAATGTTCCTGGCTTCCTCCATTAAATCCTCCGACTCACGCACATAGACAAATCCTCTGGACACAATATCCGGTCCGGCCAAAAGCTGATTGGAGTATTTCTCCAGGGTCAGAACCACCACGATAATTCCGTTCTGTGCCAGGTTCTGTCTGTCTCTTAAAACAATATTTCCTACATCTCCGACACCAAGGCCGTCTACCAGGATTCCTCCTGCCTGCACGTGGTCTACGATCTTCCAGGATTCCTGACCCAGCTCCACCACATCACCGGATGACATGATGATCACATTCTCCTTGGGGGTTCCCATCGCCTGAACTAAATTTTTCTGGGCCATGATGTGACGGTATTCGCCATGGACGGGAATCGCGTATTTAGGACGGACCAGGGCATACATCAACTTGATTTCTTCCTGGCATGCATGTCCCGATACATGAGTGTCATCGCTGATCACCTCTGCTCCCTTCCTGGAAAGCTCGTTAATGACCTTGGAAACAGCCTTTTCATTGCCAGGAATCGGATGTGAACTTAAAATCACCACATCAGTTGGTTTAATGGAAATCTTCTTATGGGTACTGGCTGCCATTCGGGAAAGGGCTGCCATGGATTCCCCCTGGCTTCCGGTAGTGATGAGCACGGTCTGCTCATCGGGATAATTTTTTAACTGGTCAATTTCAATTAAGGTTCCATCAGGAATATTTATATAGCCAAGCTCACTGGCCGTGCCGATGACATTGACCATGCTTCGGCCCTCTACCACTACCTTGCGTCCATACTTGGCTGCGGAATTGATGACCTGCTGCACCCGGTCCACGTTTGAGGCAAAAGTGGCTACAATGATGCGGTTATTCTTATGATCTGCAAAAATGTTATCAAAGGTTTTTCCCACGGTCTTTTCCGAAGGAGTGAACCCTGCTCTCGTAGCATTGGTGCTGTCACACATCAGGGCCAGAACGCCCTTTTTACCCAGCTCGGCAAAACGCTCCAAATCAGCCGGTTCCCCGAATACGGGAGTATAATCAATCTTAAAATCGCCTGTATGCAGAATCACGCCGGCCGGTGAAAAAATGGCAAGGGCGGAGGCATCGGCGATGCTGTGGTTTGTTTTAATAAATTCGATACGGAAACAGCCTAAGTTTACGGACTGACCGTGCTTGATCACCTTTCTCTTGGTGTTCTTCAGTAAATTATGTTCTTTCAGTTTGTTCTCAATCAGGGCAATGGTAAGTTTTGTTCCGTATACCGGTACATTAATATCCCTTAGGATATAAGGAAGGGCGCCGATATGGTCTTCGTGGGCGTGCGTCAGCACAATGCCCAGAATGTTCTCGCCTTCCAGGAAGGTCGGATCGGGCACGATGACGTCCACGCCCGGCGTGGACTGGTCGCCGAAGGTCACGCCGACGTCGACGATGATCCATTTGCGGTCATGCGCCGGGCCGAAACCATAGGCGTTCAGGTTCATGCCGACCTCGTTCGAGCCGCCCAGCGGCAGGAAGACGAGTTCGTCGTTTTGATTTTGCTTTTTCATACGGCCTTACAGATGGGAGTTCCGCCGCCAGATTTCGAGTAGGCCGCGGATGGTCAGGTCCGGATCAAACCGGTCGATAGAGTCGGTTGCGCCCTCGAACAGGGAGGCGACGCCGCCGGTGCCGATGACCGTCATGGGCTTGCCCCACTCGGCCTTGATACGGTCCACCAGCCCTTCGATCAGGGCGATATAGCCCCAGAAGACGCCCGATTGCATGGAGGTGACGGTGTCGCGCCCGATCACGGTGTCGGGGCGCTGGATGGCGATGCGCGGCAGCTTGGCCGCCGCCTCGTGCAGGGCCTGAAGCGACAGGTTGATGCCCGGCGCGATCAGCCCGCCTTCAAAGGCCCCCGCACCCTGCCCGTTCGCCCCGGACACGACGTCGAAGGTCGTCGCCGTGCCGCTGTCGATCAGCAACAGGTCGCCCTCATAGACCTGAAGCGCGCCGATGGCGTTGACCAGACGGTCGGCCCCGGCCTCGCTGGGCTTATGGATGCGGACCTCAATGCCCAGTTTGACGTTCTCGCCGATCACCAGGGGTTCGACGTTCAGATAGCGCCGCGCCAGGTTGCGCAGGTTGAAGATCGACTGCGGCACCACGCTGGAGATGATGCAGCCGTCCATGTCGGCCATGGTCTGGCCCTGGCCGCGCATCTCGAACAGTTGATGCAGCCAGACGGCGTATTCATCGGCCGTGCGCATGGGATCGGTGGCGGTGCGCCACTGGAAGATCCACTCTTCGCCATCGTGAACGGCGAAAAGCGTATTCGTGTTGCCTTGCTCGATCGCCAGCAGCATCAGGCGGCCTCTCCGAAGAAGACGTCGCCGGCGGAGATGACCCGCAGGCTTCCGTCCGGCAGTTTCAGGCGCAGGGCCCCGTCGGCCTCGACGCCGTCGGCGATCCCGCTCAGGGTTTCATGGCTCAACCGCGCCGTGCATGGCCCGAACAGGCCCGGCGTCCGCGCGACCCAGGCGTCCAGCACCGGCTGAAAGCCCAAGCGCGTCCAGCGTTCCAACCAGGCGTCGAAGGTTTCGGCCAGCGCCCTCGCCCCCTCCTCCATCGACGGCGCG
>DJBG01000200.1 GCA_002429965.1 Hungatella sp. UBA5982 | reverse complement strand
TGCAGCATTCGCCGGATGCAGGAATGCAAACATTCCTGTGCCTGGCTCATTGCTTGCAGAAATATAAGGAAAGAGGGGTTGATATGAAGGTATTTGCACACAGGGGTTACAGTGGAAGATATCCGGAAAATACCATGCTGGCGTTTCGGAAGGCAGCAGAGACAGGCTGTGACGGGATCGAACTGGATGTACAGCTTACAAAGGATGGAACGGTGGTGGTGATCCATGACGAGAGCGTTGACCGGACCGCAGATGGTACCGGCTTTGTGAAGGATTTCACTTATGAAGAACTGAAACAATTCAATGCGGATGCTGTCTGTGGAGGAATCCATGGATTCGAGCCTGTTCCGACCTTTGAAGAATACTGCAGATGGGTGAAGGATCAGGAGCTTATCACAAATATCGAAATCAAGACAGGCGTATATTATTATGAGGGTCTTGAAGAGAAAACCCTGGATCTGGTGCGCAAATACGGGCTTGAAGAAAAGGTTATCTTTTCTTCCTTTAACCATACTTCCATAATCTGCTTGAAGGAACTGGCTCCCGGGATCCGGTGCGGCGCTTTACTTGACCATCCGGGACTGGGAAATGCAGGATACTATTGTGACCGGTATCATTTCGAATGCTACCACCCGGGGGTAAATGGATTAACAAAAGAGGCTGTGGAAAACTGTAAGAAATACGGAATCCAGGTGAATGTCTGGACGGTCAACGACATGTCCTTGCTGGAGCAGGTCTTTGAATGGGGTTGTGACGGGGTCATCAGCAACTTTCCGGAGGTCTGCAAGCGGTGGGTCCAGAGCAAAGAACTCTAGATAATAGTAGCAGGGGTGAGGCGTCTGGTTTCCAGAGACCGCAGCTCCTGCTAACTTGTATGAAAAAACGTTAAAATATTCTTTTCTTTCCTTGAAAAAGCAATAAAGGGTAAAAATTGCCTTGACGGTGGGGGAAAGGATTGATAAAGTAGAACGAGATCCATATTTTGTGGGTGTGGAGGAATATTGATGAAAGCGATAGAACTACTGGAGGCATCTCCGGTGATTGCGGCGGTTAAGGATGATGGTGGATTAAAGAGATGCTTTGATTCGGAATGCCAGGTGGTATTTATTCTGTATGGAAATATCTGCAATATCAGCAGCATTGTGAAGCAGATAAAGGAGCATGGGAAACATGCCATCGTTCATGCGGATCTGGCACAGGGCTTAAGCTCCAGGGAGATCGCTGTAGATTTTATTAAGCAGAATACTTATGCAGATGGGATTATCAGCACAAAGCCTCTTCTTGTAAAACGGGCGGTTGAGTTGGGCTTGGTTGGGGTACAGAGAACCTTTATCATAGATTCCCTTGCCATGAGTACGACAAAAAAGCAGATTGACACTTTTCATCCGGATCTGGTTGAAATTATGCCCGGGGTCATGCCCAAGGTACTCAAAGAGATCCGGGCCTATACGGATATTCCTATTNNGGCGGGCTGATATCAGACAAAAAAGATATTATGGCGGCTTTTTCCGCAGGTGCGGATGCAATTTCCACCACAAAGGAAGAGTTATGGTTCATGTAAAAGGAGGATGTTATGAAATTAGTTACATACGAGGTTGACCGGAGAAAAGATATCGGGGTAGTGAGTAAGGACGAGATGTGGATCTTTCCTCTCAGGGCATTTGGTATGGAGTATAAGGAGATGCTGGAGGTCATTAAGGGTCTCACCCAGTCTGAGCTAGACTTACTGGAACATGCCTCCGGTCTGGATCCTTACAAGAGCAACATCGTTGGAGCTGCTATGATGAAAGAGGTCATGCTTTTGGCGCCCATCCGGACACCGGAGCAGGACATCATCTGTCTGGGGCTTAATTACATGGAACATGCCGAGGAGTCTGCCCGCTTTAAAAAAGAAGATTTTGACGGAACGCGTCCCAATGCCGTTTATTTTTCCAAGAGAGTGAATGAGGCGGTGAATCCATACGGGGAGATCTTAAGCCACAGCGATATGGTGGACAGCCTGGATTATGAGGCAGAATTAGGGGTTATCATTGGAAAGGATGCAAAGAATGTGGCTCCGGAACAGGTAAAGGATTATATTTTCGGATATACCATCATTAATGACGTCAGCGCCCGCAACGTGCAGAATGCCCATAAGCAGTGGTATTTTGGAAAAAGTCTTGACGGGTTCACCCCTATGGGCCCCTGTATTCTGACAACAGGCTCCATTTCTTATCCGCCGGAGCTTGACATTCAGTCAAAGGTTAATGGAGAGCTGAGACAAGACAGCAATACCCGTCTTATGATATTTAATATAGACCATATTGTCNNTGTCAGCGAATTGTCTAAGGGGATGACCCTTCGGGCAGGAACCATCATTTCCACCGGAACACCTAAGGGGGTTGGAATGGGGTTTGAACCGCCGAAGTTTTTAGCGGCAGGAGATGAAGTGGAATGCCTGATCGAGGGGATCGGGGCCATTAAGAATAAGGTTGTGTAAGATAATATAGGAATGCTGCTCATTCATTGGGCAGCATTTTTTATGCCACAGTAAGATTGAACCTCCTGCTGAGGGAATCTCTATAGATAGGATACCTTCTGTGCTAAAAAATGTAGGTCTGCAAACCGCAAATTGTTTAGATGCCATGGGGCTATGTATCGCAAAATATTAAAGTTTCATATTGACACACGCGATGGCGTATTCTATAATTAACTAGACTGAACGTCAGTCTAGTTAATTATAGAGGAGCGATGTTATGAGAATTATTAAAGACTCTGATGTGCGTAAGAATGAAATATTAGATGCCGCCGCAGACCTTTTTAACAGTGATGGCTTTGATGGAACGACCATCAGCGCCATTATAGAGAAGGCCGGAATAGCGCGGGGGACGATATACTATCATTTCAAATCAAAGGAAGATATTTTGGATGCCCTTATCCAGCGGCGCAACACGGAGCTTTTGACTGCGGCCAAACAGATTGCTGCGGATAAAAGTACTCCTGTGCTGGAACGGCTGCTCAGAACTTTTATGGCTATGAATGGTGATAAAGATGGCAAATCGGAACTCACCCGGCAGATGCACAAGCCGCAGAATGCTTTGATGCACCAGAAAACCCATCAGGCAATGATGGAAGGCATCCCGCCTATTCTTATGGAAATTATTGAGGACGGTATCAGTGAGGGCTTATTCAACACCCCTTATCCCTATGAGAGTTTGGAAATGATTGTGGCTCATGTCAATGTGGTTTTTGATGATTACANNTACAGGTGAAGAACTTTTGGGGAGGGTTAAGGCGTTTATATTTAATCTGGAAAGATTGTTTGGTGCAGAGCCGGGAGGATTTGACAGGGTGATAGAACTATTTCAAATGGATGGAGTAATCGCCTATGAATAAGAACATGGGAAAACCATTTATAAAATTTGTCATGCTGTGCTTCGGCAGCTTTGTTGCCGCCATAGGCAGCGGTATTACATCTTTCGGGCTTGGTGTATATGTATTTGAGCAGACAGGGCTTGCGTCCTCCAGTACACTGATTATCTTGTTGGCTTTTTTACCGGGACTCCTGCTCACTCCGTTTGCGGGGGTGCTTGCGGATAAATATGACCGCAGGCTTTTAATGATACTCGGCGACGGGCTTTCCGCTTTGGGGCTTATCTATATCCTGATTTGTATGCTGAACGGCTCAGCGCTGCTTTGGCAGATCGGAATAGGCGTTACCATCAGTTCGGTTTTTTCTTCACTCATAGAACCGGCGTTCAAAGCTACAATTACTGACCTGCTAACGGAAGAAGAATACTCAAAAGCAAGCGGACTGGTACAACTATCCGGTTCCGCAAAGTTTTTGATCTCGCCACTCGTTGCGGGGTTTCTTCTACAGGTTTCAGATATAAAGCTGCTGCTTGTGATAGACATATGCACAATCTTTCTGACCGTGATGGTGACGTTTGTGGTACGAAAGGGGCTTGTTGCTAAAGCTGCCGAATATAAAGAATCTTTCTTCCATGAGTTTAGAACCGGACTGACTGCGCTCACCCAAAACCGGGGCGTTTTCACACTGGTTTTATCAGGAATCGGCATCTCTTTCTTTTTAGGATGCATCCAGTCTCTTTATACGCCAATGATACTTGGATTTACCGACAGTTCGGTGCTGGGTGTTTCCACTACGATTTCTGCCATGGGTATGCTGGTAAGCAGCCTTATTCTTGGCACGGTTCCTATAAAAAGGGGCTTTACACAAATGCTTTTCGCCTCCCTCTTTTTGGCGGGTATCTTTATGGCAGGCTACGGGTTTAGAGAAAACATTATTTTAATCTGCATTTTTGGTTTTCTCTTTTTTTCAATGCTTCCCTTTGCCAACACAAGCATTGATTATCTGATCCGTACCAATATCAGCAACGATGTTCAAGGCAGGGTCTGGGGACTGATCGGTATTATCTCCCAGCTTGGCTATGTGATTGCTTACAGCATTTTNNACGTATTTATCCCTTTGCTGGTAGAGGATGGCACGCTGGCAAATAGCATGGGAAAGGTAATCGGCGTGGGAAGCGGCAGAGGCGTTGGATTATTGATTATGATAGCAGGTCTGTTGTTATCTGTAACGGCCATTCTTTTATACAATATTAAGTCCGTCAGGGGGCTGGAGCGGGGAGGTGAACTGTGTACAGAAAAATTATAATAAACGATGTAAAGAAAAGCAAACTGATTACAATCACCATTACCGCATTTATTCTTCTGGCGGCAATGCTTACCTCCCTTGCCGGGATATTATCGGTGAATTTGTTCTCTGCAATTAACAGTATGATGTTAAAAGCTCAAACGCCGCACTTTATGCAGATGCACTCCGGTGATATTGATATGAAACGGCTTTCTGCTTTTGCAGATACGGATAATAATGTAGAAGATTTTCAGGTGCCTTCCTTTCTCAACATTGAGGGCGCAGAGATTGTCATTGGTGAAAACTCCCTCGCCGGTTCCGTGCAGGATAACGGCCTTTCGGTGCAGAGCAAACGCTTTGATTTTTTGCTGGGCCTGGATGGCAATATTATTTACCCGGCCAAAGGAGAAATCTATGTTCCCATTTACTANNATTGGCGACAGCATATCCATTCATGGCGTTTCCTTTACGGTAGCCGGATTCCTGCGGGATTCTCAAATGAACGCTTCCATGATTTCCTCCAAGCGGTTTCTTATTAATGAAGGAGATTTTGAAAAAGTCAGGGAATTTGGAAAGCTGGAATATTTAATAGAGTTCCGCTTTAGCGACAGTTCCTCTGTTTCCGCTTTTGAATCCGGCTATATAGCCGCAGGACTTCCGGCAAACGGGCCTCCCGCCATCACCCATTCCCTGTTTAAGCTGGTAAATGCCCTTGATGACGGCATGATGATAGCGATGCTTATCCTTATCAGCGTCCTTGTGATCGTGATTAATTTCCTGTGCATACGTTTTACCCTGATTGCTAAGATAGAAGAGGATTACCGGGAAATTGGCGTATTAAAAGCCATCGGCCTGCGGGTTGGAATCATCAAAAAGCTCTATCTGGCGAAGTATGGCGCTCTCGCTGGATTTGCCTGCATAGCTGGATTCATCTTGTCCCTGTTCGCAAAAGAGCCTTTGATGGAGAATATTCGCCTGTATATGGGCGAGAGCAGCAGTTCCGGCCTCGGCACGGCATTTGGAATGATAGGCGCAGGGATTATCTTTTTCGTGGTGGTGCTTTATGTGAACGGCGTTTTGTGCCGCTTCAAAAAAGTATCAGCGGCAGAGGCCATACGCTTTGGAGCACCCCAGAGTGGCGTCAAAGCTGCGAAAAGCTTTCGGCTATCAAGCAGCAGGGGATTCTCACCGAATATTTTTCTTGGCATAAAGGATGTGCTTTCCCGAAAAAAACTTTACAGCACCATGTTTTTGNNATTTCCCAAAGAAACTTTATGACCTATATGGGCATTGGCGAATGTGATATGCGAATCGATATCCAGCAGACGGACGATATTGCGGGAAAAACAGCGGAGATAGCCGCCGTGATGGCGCGGGACACAGATATTAAAAAATACACGGTGCTGACCAGTTATATGTTTGATATGCAAATGGAGGACAGTACCACTGAAAAGCTCAAGGTTGAACTTGGCGACCAATCAGTGTTCCCTATTGAGTATTCGGCCGGCAGAGCCCCACAGAGTGAATCGGAAATTGCTATTTCATCATTAGTTGCGGGCGATCTTGAGAAAGGGCTTAATGATATTATCATGCTCACTATTGACGGTCAGGAAAAGCAGCTTGCCATAAGCGGGATATATTCTGATATCACCAATGGCGGCAAGACGGCAAAGGCTGTTTTTAAAACCAGTCAGGACAGTATCCTATGGAGTATTATTCCGGTTAAATTACAGGCTGATGCTGTCACAGATGAAAAGATAACCGGATACAAGGAACAGTTTTCCTATGCCAAGGTATCAGATATAGATGAATATATCGGCCAGACCTTTGGCGGGATTACTGCCGCTGTTAAAAAGGCTTCTTACGCCGCCATCGCCGCTGCCGCCATGCTCACTGTGCTGGTCACACTTCTTTTTATTAAAATGCTGGTGATAAAGGATAGATATCCTATTGCCGTTTTAAAATCCCTCGGCTTCAAAAAAGAAGATATTGGCAGGCAATATATGGTGAGGTCTGCCGCTGTGCTGGCAGCAGGCATTTTAATAGGCACTGTCTTGGCAAACACCTTGGGGGAACTGGTGGGTGTGGGCTTGATTTCATCTTTCGGCGCATCCACGTTCCGCTTTGATATAAACCCGTTGTTTGCCTACCTGTTTTCTCCCGCTTTAATGGCGGTTTGTGTCTATCTGGCAACACGGTTTGGCATTTCGGATATTTCCGGCCTGAAGATATCGGAATATATAAAGGAGTAGCCTATGAAGAAAATTCTAAGCGGAAAAAATATTATAAAAACCTATAGCATAGGACGGGAAGGGCCCAATGCACTCAATGGAGTGAATATAGAACTATTAACCGGAGAGTTCGTTGCAGTGATGGGGCCGTCCGGCTGCGGAAAGTCTACGCTGCTCTTTGTGTTAAGCGGTACAGATACCATCAACAGCGGTTCGATCCAATTTGACGGTAAGGAACTGAGCCGGCTAAATGAAAACGCACTGGCAGATATTCGCAGAACAAAGATGGGATTTGTATTCCAGCAGCCTGCCATGCTGAAAAATCTGAATATTTTGGATAATATCATTCTTTCCAGCTTACTGGAAAACAGAAAAAATACCGCCGGCATTATAAAAAAAGCGAAGACATTGTTAGAAAAAACCGGCATAACCGGGCTGGAAGAAAGAGACATTACCGAGGTTTCCGGCGGGCAGCTCCAACGCGCCTGTATCTGCCGTGCCCTTATGAACGAGCCGGAAATTTTATTTGCTGACGAACCTACCGGCGCACTTAACTCAAAATCATCGGAAGAAATTATGGAGCTGTTTTCAAATATCAACAAAAATGGCACGGCTGTTTTTCTTGTGACCCATGACGCAAAAGTAGCTTCCAGAGCTGACCGGGTGTTATTTATGAAAGACGGCGCTATTCAATCCGAACTTTTTTTGAAAAAGTTTAACGGACGTGACATGGAAAAACGATTGAATCAGGTTAATTTGCGGATGAGAGATTTTGAAATATAAGTTATCTACCTTAATCCTTGTCCTGATATTTTTACAGAAGCGGGGCGGTAAAGCAGTTTCCTTCAAAGGAAAAGGCTAAAATTGGCTCAAGGATTAAAATCGCTTGTCGTCTTACCATACTTCTCTTACAAAAATCCGGAAGAAAATCTGAAAATAAGATTTTTTTCCGGATTCTGCATATACTAAATATTTTCTTTTTGCAACTATCTCTTTCACTCCCCCATAAAGCCGGCGGAATATTCACAGCCGGACAGGACATGCCGACTGCTATTTATGCAGAAAATACTACCGGTTATGCAAAAAGCCGCCCTGAGAATCCATAATATGCTAAAGTGAAGTACATACCACACGGCTTGTGGTAATTTTTATGGAGGAGGATGAAAAAAATGTTACAAATCAACATGGATGATGTATTAAAGATCGTCAACCTTTGTGTGCCGTACCTCATTGGATTGGCCATTGCTGTTGTAGCCGCNNGTAATGGTGGTATGCAGGAACAAGAAAGCTGCAACCAGGTATTTAATCCGGCGTCAGGGACTTATGGCCATTGTGCTTTCAGTGGTTATCGTAGTAAATATGATATGCTGGGGGCCTATGTCCAGCCTGATATCCCTTGCGACCGGCAGCGGAACGATTTCAAAAGAAACCTCAGACAAAGCAACAGAGCTTTGTACCAGAATTGCGGAAGAGGGGATCGTTCTTTTAAAAAATGAGGCGAACTTGCTACCCTTAAAGGCTGATTCCAATTTAAACGTATTTGGCTGGGCTTCCACAAATCCATGCTATGGCGGTACCGGTTCAGGCTCCCTCTCTGACGCATATGAAACAGTATCTCTGCTTCAGGGGCTTGAAGACGCAGGATTTAAACTGAATACCGGGCTTACTGATTTCTATGCTGCATACCGGGGCGACCGTCCCAATGTGGGGATGTGGGAACAGGACTGGACACTTCCGGAGCCTGTCAAGGAATCCTACACCAGTGAGCTGATGGCAGATGCAAAGGCATTTTCCGATACGGCACTGATCGTAATTACCCGTGTAGGAGGGGAAGGAGCCGATCTTCCTACGGATGTCAGCGCAGTTACCTATACGGATAATTCGGCGGAATATAAAGATTTTGAGGCCGGCGAGCATTATCTGCAATTAAGCAGGACGGAAAAGGACATGGTTGATCTGGTGTGTTCCAATTTCGATAATGTCGTTTTAGTTTACAATGGCGCAAACGCCATGGAGCTTGGCTTTGTCAATGATTACAGCCAGATAAGGAGTGCCATCTGGTGCCCGGGAACCGGCCAGTCCGGCTTTGAGGCGCTGGGTGAAATCGTAAGCGGTTCGGTCAACCCCTCAGGAAAAACAAGTGACACCTTTGCGGCGGACTTAACTGCAACCCCTCACTATAATAACTTCGGAAGCTTTATTTACGATAACATGAACGAATTCGCGGGCAAGGCATTTAAGGGAGAAGCCACCTATCCCAGCTTTATCAATTACGTTGAAGGCATTTATGTTGGTTACCGTTTCTATGAAACTGCTGCAGAAGAGGGACTGATAGATTACAATAAAACAGTGCTTTATCCCTTTGGATACGGCATGTCCTATACCTCTTTCTCACAGGAGATGGGGAATCTTACAGAAGCAGACGGCTCGATCTCTTTTGATGTGACCGTTACCAATACCGGAGACAAAGCAGGAAAGGATGTAGTGGAGGTTTATTACAATCCGCCCTATACCAACGGAGGAATTGAAAAGGCTTCTGCAAACCTGATTGCATTTGATAAGANNAGAGCCGGGACAGTCCCAGACCATTGCAGTCTCTTTCCAGGCGGAAGACATGGCATCCTACGATGCAGCCGGGAAGGGAGTTTATGTACTGGAAGCAGGGGATTATAAAATTTCTATCCGGTCCGATTCCCACAATGTAATCAAAGAACAGATTTACTCTGCAGCTTCGAAAACCGTATATAATGAAACCAATCCCCGTTCTTCTGATAAGGCGGCTGCGGAAAATAGGTTTGCCGATGCCAAGGGAGAACCGACTTATTTATCCCGTGCAGACGGATTTGCAAATTATAAAGAGGCTACGGCAAAGCCTGCAACCCTGACTATGCCGGACAAATATAAGGATACTTTTATGAACAACAGCAATTACGATGCGGCAGCTCATAACAGCGCTGAGGATATGAAGCCGGTGACCGGCGCAAAGAATGGACTGAGCCTTGCCTCCATGCGGGGGCTGGATTATGACGATCCGCAGTGGGAGAAGCTTCTTGACCAGCTGACCGTGGGAGAAAT
>DJBG01000227.1 GCA_002429965.1 Hungatella sp. UBA5982 | reverse complement strand
TGATATAATTTTTCATATTAAAATAATAGAAAAGGAGGCTGCCGATCCATGAATACATCACAGCAGATACTGGTAGTGGATGACGATGCAGACATCCGGGAAGTTCTTCGCATTCAGCTGGAAAACAATGGCTATTCCGTATGGTCAGCGGCAAATGGAAACGATGCAGTCGCAGCCGTCACAGGCAATCCTGATATTGATCTTATTATTTTAGACATCATGATGCCCGGTTTATCAGGGATCGATGCCTGTACCCAGATCCGGCGGATATCATCTGCTCCCGTGCTTTTTTTAACAGCAAAATCAAAGGAGAGTGATAAAAGGCTGGCCTATGAAAACGGCGGCGACGATTATCTTGTAAAACCATTTTCACAGGCAGAGCTTCTCATGAANNGTATGGAACGATAAGTTCTTCCCTTCTTCCACCAATACCGTCATGGTTCACATTTTAAAGCTCCGGAAAAAACTGGAATTGGATTTTAATAATCCCACCATCATACGAACCGTTTGGGGAAAGGGCTATCAGATCGATGAAGCATAAATGGATCTCATCTTTACGGTATAAGCAAATATTTGTATTGATCTTCGGAGCGGTCATCAGCTTTGGGATGTACTTTGCCGCCCAGGCTTTTGGCGATTATCTGGTTTCCAGGAACCATATGAATGAAGATGCCGCATGGAAACGGCTGACCAATTATCAAAACTCTTTTGAAAATTACATTAATAAATACAATATATCCGTGAAAAACGTAAGATCCATTTCCAAATGGGTGAAAAACCATAAATACGTTTACGTGACCATTTTTAACGACAATGAAATCATCTACGAATCCGGCTTCTGGAATGATTCCTACACTTCCTATGAGGCCATCGGCTCCGTTGAGGAAAACATCAAGGAGGCCACCCGGGATATCACGTTCAGCGACGGAACTTACTCCGTATCCATTATCGATTCATCGGAAATAAAATGGTATAACCTGGTATCTTATGTTTCATGGGGAGTCTTTTTCCTGTTTCTGTTTGTGATCCTGATCCTCTATAACCACCGGATCATTGCCAGGATCATGCTTTTGTCAAAAGAGGTATCCCTGATTGAAAAAGGAGATTTGGAGCAGCCGATTTATTATAAAGGAAATGATGAGATTTCTCTTCTGGCAATCAATGCAGATAACATGAGAAATTCCATTATTACAAGATATAAAAGTGAAAAGGAAGCCTGGGAAGCAAACAGTGAGCTGATCACTTCCATATCCCACGACATACGAACGCCGCTTACCTCCCTGATTGGATACCTGGAAATACTGGACTCAAAAAGTTACCATTCGGAAGAACAGCTTGACAAATACATCAAGAGCTGCAAGGAAAAATCCATTCAGTTAAAAGACTTATCCGACCGGCTGTTCCAGTATTTTCTTGTATTCGGTAAGGAAAGGATCTTAATGCAGATGGAATCATTCGATGCAAAGATCCTGCTCCAGCAGCTTTTTATGGAACACGTATTTGACCTTGGCAACTTGGGATTTGATGTAAAAACGGAATATGTAGAGCAGCCCTGCAGCATAACTGCTGATATCCAATATTTAAGGCGGTTATTTGATAACCTGTTTTCCAATATAAAAAAATATGCCGGAGGGGATGGGCCGATCATAGTCAAAAGCTATATGGACGGCAATGACCTGATCATTACCATTTCCAATGAGATCCGCAAGGACAGCGTGTTTTTGGAAAGCACCAACATCGGACTGAAAACCTGTCAGAAAATAGTAGAACAAATGAACGGTACCTTTGAGATACAAGAAAACCGGACAAATTTCAAAGTCCGTGTAACGTTTCCAATCGAACCAGTCAGAGAGGAGTAAAAACCTATGAGAAACGTACTGGAGTATCTTGAACACTCAGCAAGCATCTGCCCGGAAAAAATTGCTGTGGAAGATCAGGAAAAAAACTGTTCTTATAAGGAACTGTTATTAAATGCAAAACGGATCGGCAGCTTTCTTTCCGGTTATGAATCACCCGGAAGCCCTGTTGTGGTTTTTATGGATAAAAGCGTGGAGGCATTGACAGCGTTCATGGGCATTGTATATGCCGGGTGCTTCTATGTCCTGATCAGCCCGGCACAGCCTGCTGCCCGCATCCGGCAGATTCTTCATGTGCTGAATGCAGGTTCCATCATCACCATTGGGGATCATGGGGCCCTGCTAAAAGACATGGAGTTTTCAGGTAATCTGTTTGATTACCATGAGGTTGTGAAATGTGAAATAAGGGAAGAACCCTTAAAGATTATCCGTGACTTCTCTCTGGATATAGATCCTCTGTACTGCAACTTTACCTCCGGTTCCACCGGCGTTCCAAAGGGCGTATTGGTCAGTCACCGGTCGGTCATTGATTTTATGGAATATTTTCCTTCCATGTTCGGCATAACCGGGGAGGACATTATCGGGAACCAGGCCCCCTTTGATTTTGATGTGTCTGTCAAGGATATTTATTCCACCCTTAAAGTGGGAGCCACCATGGTCATCATTCCAAAGAAATTATTCTCCATTCCCACGGAGCTCCTTGACTTTCTGTGCGAACGTCAGGTAACAACCCTGATCTGGGCGGTTTCGGCCCTGTGCCTGATCACCCAATTAAAGGGGTTCACCTATAAAGTCCCTTCCAAAGTCAATAAGATCTTATTCAGCGGCGAGGCAATGCCTGTGAAGCATTTAACGACCTGGCAGAAATATCTTCCTGATGCACACTATGTTAACCTGTACGGACCAACGGAAATTACATGCAACTGTACCTACTACCAAGTGGACCGGATATTTGAAGCTCATGAAACTCTTCCCATAGGAAAGGCATTTCCCAATGAAAAAGTCTTTCTCCTGGACCAGAATGACGAACTGATCTCAGAAAAAGTCAGGATCGGAGAACTTTGCGTCTCCGGTACGGCTCTGGCGTTGGGGTATTATAACAATCCGGAGCAGACAAAACGGGCATTTGTACAGAATCCCCTTAACACTCACTGCCTGGAAACGATTTACCGGACCNNAGAACGGGGAGCTTTGCTTTGCCGGGCGCAAGGACTTCCAGATCAAGCATATGGGGCACCGAATAGAACTGGAAGAGATCGAGGCCGTCATAAACAGCTATCCTCTCATTCAGCGGGCATGCTGCGTCTTTGATGATGAGAAAAACGGGATTGGTGCATTTTATGTGGGTGATATGGAAGGAAAGGAAATTTCAGTACGGATGAGGGAAACCCTGCCGGTTTATATGATCCCGTCCGCCTTTTATCCCCTGCCGGAATTACCGGTTACCGCAAACGGAAAAATAGACAGAAAAAAATTATTGGAGAGGTGTAAAGGAAACCAGCCATGAACGAGAAAAAGTTTGAATATGCCATTCATGAATACAAAACCCCTTTCTACATGTTTGATACGGATATCCTGGCCATGCAGGTGAGAAAAATCAGGGATGTACTGGGCGATGATGCAGAATTATGTTATGCCATGAAGGCCAATCCATTTGTCATCAAGGATTTAGAGGAAATGGTTGATTCCTTTGAGGTCTGTTCTCCCGGCGAATTCTCCATCTGCGAAAGAGCCGGTATCAACATGGGGAAAGTCGTTATGTCCGGCGTACATAAGAAGCATGAGGACATGGAATATACCTTGAAACACTATGGGGATCAGATTATATATACCGCTGAGTCTCTCTCCCACTGGCAGATTCTTACCGCCTGTACAGAAAGCCTTCAAATACCCGTCCGGGTCCTCCTCCGCCTGACCTCCGGAAACCAGTTCGGCATGGATGAAAGCCTGATCCGGCAAATCATAGCAGGAGGTGTCCATAAATTTATAACAATAGAGGGGATCCAGTACTTTTCCGGCACCCAGAAGAAGTCCATAACCAAATTGGAAAACGAGCTTCATATGCTGGACCAATTTTGCCTGGATTTAAACCGGGAATACGGATTTAAAGTCAAAAGACTGGAGTATGGCCCCGGACTTCCCATCTGCTATTTTGAGGAAGAGAAAAATGAAGAGGATCAGATGTTATATGGCCTTGCCGAGTCCATCAGAAAGCTTACCTTTGGCGGCAGGGTCGCATTGGAGATGGGAAGATTCATCGCAGCTCCCTGCGGCTCCTATGTGACCAGCGTAGTGGATATGAAAACAAACAAGGGAGAGCCCTACTGCATCGTTGACGGCGGTATCCACCAGCTAAATTATTACGGGCAAATGCTCGCCATGAAAAAGCCGCCCATCCTTCATTTTAATCACAGGGAGGGAGATAGAAAGAAATGGACCGTCTGCGGCTCTCTCTGCACGGTGAATGATGTGCTTGTGAAGCAATACCCCTTCCAAAACCTTCAGACGGGAGACCGTCTTATTTTCCAAAAGACCGGCGCTTATTCGGCAACAGAAGGCATGTCATTATTTTTAAGCCGGGATTTGCCTCAGATCCTTCTCTATTCTGCAAAAGAAAATTTCCGCATTGCAAGATCTCACTTTCAAACGGATGTTTTAAATTATTTTAAACCTAAGGAGACGAAACTATGGAACAATTATTAGAAATCTTAAATGACATCAACCCAGGTATTGATTATGAAACAGAAACAAGACTTATTGACGGAGAGCTCTTAGACTCATTCTCCATTCTCTCCCTCATTCCAGAGCTTGAAGATGCATTTGGCATCGAGATCACTCCCATAGACATGGTACCCGCTAATTTTAACTCTGCAAAAGCAATGTGGGATATGATCCATCGTTTAAAAGAGGAATAAAAGATGGCTTATAATTCCCTCCTATATCTTTTCATCTTTTTGCCGGTTGCATTGCTGGCCTACCAGCTTGCGCCCCAAAGCTTCCGTTATAAAGTATTGCTGATTGCCAGTTATGTTTTCTTCCTTTCCTTTAGCGGAAAACTGCTGGCATATCTGCTTTTTTCTACCCTTTCCATTCACCACATCGGCCTTTGGCTTGCTTCCTGCAAAAAAGACTATATGCCGGCATTTTACGCCCCGGAGGATAAAAAGGCAAAAAAAGCAGCCTATGAGGCCAAACGCCGCAGGATCTTATGGCTTGGAATCGGATTGCAGCTTAGCATTTTATTGATTTTAAAATACTCCGGTTTCTTTTTTGAAAACTTTAACTTAGTATTAAAAGCGATATCCTTCCCAAGGCTTCTGCCTACCATGAAATTCGCCCTGCCCATTGGGATTTCTTTTTACACCCTGCAGGCGATCTCGTACCTGATCGATGTCTATTATGAAAAAATAGAGGCTGACGACAATTTAGGCAGACTGGCCTTGTACCTCTCCTTTTTTCCAACCCTTTTAGAAGGCCCGATCTGCCGCTACTCTCAGACTGCCGAAGCCCTCTGCAAGGGGAAGCCATTGGAATACAAGAACGTTACCTACGGCCTTCAGCGGTTGATGTGGGGATTATTTAAAAAGCTTGTTATAGCAGACCGTCTTAACCTGCTTGTGGAAACGATCTTCGACACCCCCAATCATTATGGCGGGATCATCGTTATCGCCGGAGCCGTTTTATATACCTTTCAGTTATATGCGGATTTTTCAGGCTGCATTGACATGTCCATCGGCACCGGAGAAATGTTTGGAGTAATCATTCCCGAGAACTTCCGTCAGCCCTTTTTCTCCAAAACCGCATCAGAATTCTGGAGACGCTGGCATATTACCCTTGGCGCCTGGTTAAAGGATTACATTTTTTATCCCATATCCTTAACCAAATTCGTCAAGAATTTAGGGAAAAAATCCCGTGCCAAATATGGAAAGCATTTAGGGCAGATCATTTCTTCTTCCGTCGCCCTGTTTGGCGTGTGGATCTTAAACGGGCTGTGGCATGGTACCGGGTGGAACTATATTTTCTTTGGAATGTATTATTTTGTCCTCATTCTATTGGGAAATCTGCTGGAACCGGTGATCCAAAAGATGACCAATGCCTTAAGGATCGACCGGGCCTCCGCCTTGTATAAGTGTTTCCAGACGGTGAAGCTGCTTTTGATCGTGTTTACGGGAGAACTTTTCTTCCGTGCAAACAGTCTGACCGCCGGTATGAGCATGTTCCTGTCCATTTTCACCGGCTTTCACTGGTCTGCTGTCACAGACGGCTCACTGTTTAAGCTTGGACTGTCTCTGCCGGATTTCATTGCCGTATTCTTTGGTTTTATTGCGGTATATACAGTGGGCATAATCCATGAAAAAGGGATTTCTATCCGCGATAGGATTTCCGGCTGGAATATGTTTGCCCGCTGGAGTTTTCTTTACGCTGCGATCCTTCTTATTATTGTTTTGGGGGCGTACGGCGACGGATATTTACCTGCAAAACTTATATATGCCGGATTTTAAGGGGTGATGAGATGAAGAGCAAAAACAAGATTAAATCAATATCATTTTTAACCGGACTTTTTATTTTATTGTACATTATCTCCTACCTGCTCCTCCCTTACAACAACATGGGGGATAGCCTATACAAAAAGGCAAATGGCATCCTAAAGGAACCAAAGGACACCATAGACTATGTGGCAATCGGGGACAGCGAATGCAGCGCCAGCATTTCTCCCATGGAGGTCTGGAATGCTTACGGCTATTCCGGATATAACTGCGGCGTCCCAAGCCAGCAATTGCAGGATACTTACTATTTGCTGGAACGGCTGCTTAGAAACCAGCATCCAAAAGTTGTTTTCCTGGAAACCAATGCATTTTACCGGGATTTCAAATACATCAACACCCTTGAAACTTCCATTGAAGAAGCAGTCAAAAAAATATTTCCCATTTACAAATACCACGATAACTGGAAATTTTTTCATTTTTACATGCTGAAAACCATAGGCCATAAGGTAAAGCTGGAGCCGACCACTGTTTATAAGGGATACCAATACAGCGCAATCGTAAATCCCTACAAGAGCGGGCCTTATGTCACTGAAACAGAGGATGTTTATGTGATCGACGAGCAGCCATTGTTATACTTAAATAAAATCGTAAACCTATGCAGGAATAAGGATATCCAACTGATCGTGTACAGCGCACCGTCGCCAAAGTGCTGGTCCTACGCCAAGCACAATGCAGCCGCAGCCTTTGCAAACGTTAACCAGCTGACTTACATTGACTTAAATTTAGATATTGAAACCCTGGGCATCGATTGGGCAAAAGACTCCCGTGATGACGGTGATCACTTAAACTACTTTGGTGCCAAAAAAGTGTCGGACTATATGGGAAAATACTTGTCCGAACACACGGACCTGACCGATCACCGGACGGATGAACGGTTTATAATCTGGAACAAAGAGCTGAAAAATTATCTTANNCTATTTTTGTATGTAACAGGACATGAAATCCGCCAACTTATCACATGCCATTTTTAACTGGTTTAGCTCCGGAAGGTAAACGACCCGGAAATGATCCGGTTTTTCCCAATGGAATCCACCTCCATGAGTCAGCAGGATCTTCTTATCTTTTAAAAAGTCTAATACAAACCTTTCATCATCATAAATGTTAAATTTACTGGTATGGATTTTAGGGAACATGTAAAAGGCTGCTTTTGGCTTTACCACGGATATTCCCGGAATCTCATTTAATGCCTGATAGGTGTATTCCCTCTGTTCGTATATTCTCCCGCCCGGTACCATCAATTTTTCTGTTTCCTCTTCCATCTCCAGCGCAGCTTCGATCACGGACTGGGCCGGGACATTGGAGCAAAGCCGCATGGAGGATAAGAGGCNNAAAGGCTCATCCAGCCGCAGCGGTATCCTGCGATTAAATGGGATTTTGAAAGGCCATTGAACGTAATGGTCAAAAGGTCCGGCGCCAGAGAGGCGATGGATATATGCTCCAAGCCGTCAAAGACAAGCCTGTCATAAATCTCATCTGCAAAGATGATCAGCCCATGTTTCCGGCATAGTTCCACAATCTCCTCCAGGATCTCCCTGGGATATAGGGTACCCGTCGGATTGTTGGGGTTAATGATGACGATCCCCTTGGTCCTGCTTGTTATTTTGCTTTTGATATCGTTGATATCCGGGTACCAGTCTGCTTCTTCGTCGCACATATAATGGACAGCAGTTCCTCCTGAAAGGGTTACGGACGCAGTCCATAAAGGATAGTCCGGAGAAGGGACCAGTATCTCGTCCCCACAATTTAACAGCCCCTGCATGGTTAATGTGATCAGCTCGCTTACGCCGTTTCCTGTGTATACATCATCCACAGTAACCTGTTCAATCCCTTTTTTCTTACAGTATCTTACGATGGCCCTTCTGGCCGATAGCAGCCCCTTGGAATCCGAGTAGCCCTCTGTATGGGACAGGTTTTCGTTCATTAGCTGAAGCAGCTCCTCCGGCGCACGAAAACCAAAGGGGGCCGGATTCCCGATATTTAATTTTAATATATCAATTCCCTGGTCAATCATCCGGTTCGCTTCATCCATGACCGGACCTCTAATATCATAACACACATGATCCAGCTTACTGGATTTTTCAAAATTCCTCATCATTGCTCTCCTCTTTCTAAGTAATTTAATAGATGAAGGTAATAAAAAAACGCCCTAAACGTCGAAACGTTTAGGGCGAATATACAATCCGTGTTACCACCTAAATTCAGAGAAATCTCTGCACTCTCTACGATACCAGCATATCGTGTCCCTGTAACGTGGGATTACGTTGAAGCCTACTAAACCATCTCCCTGAAATCAGGGGAAACCGTTATTCGGTCCAAAGCTCCGAGACTGCTTCGATATACTAAAATAAAGATTCGCACCAACCATCTTCTCTCTGAAATTCATTGTATATGTACTATTTCTCTTCATTGCCTTTTCACTATTTCCGCAATAATAACACAGGCAGGAAGGATTGTCAATTACTAAAAATATTTTAGCAGCTCCGCAGATCAGCCCTGCCTCAAATTTTCTCATCTGCCGGGAACAGAATTCCTCCCTTGTGCCTTGCAGTTGTCTGGATTTCGCTTACAAGCAGGGTGTGGTCCAGAAGCTGATAGCATCTTTCCAGATCATTGCCGCAGATCATATCCTGAAATTCCATAAATTCATTCACCATGCGGTGATCGAAATCATCTTCATTTACAAGAGATTTTGTATCATCATTCATGATGATTTCAAAGCTTCTGCAGATGCTGGCAGGCGTATCCTGACGGATGACCCCCTTCTCCCCCTGGATATAATTTGCGACAGGAGCCTTGCAGTCCTTTGCACCAACGCAGGTGCATTTAAAAGTGCCGTAGTCCAAAATCAATATGCCCGAGGTATCAATCCCTCTCTCCACATTGGGGAAGTATTCCACCTTAAGCGGCCTGCCGAATAATCCTGCAGCGTAATGGATGTTATAAATATTAATGTCCATAAGCGCGCCGCCGGAACAATTGGGATCAAAGGCAGGCAAAATAAGGCCCTCTTTAAAGCTGTCATATCTACTGGAATACTGGGAATAGTTGCACTGCACGATTTTTATGTTTCCCAGGGACGGCAGCAGTTCTTTTATTCTCTTATAATTGGGCAGATACAGGGTTGTAACCGCTTCCAATAAAAACAGCTTTTTCTCTCTTGCCAGCCCGCTTAATATCTGGGCTTCTTGAAAGGTTGTGGTAAAGGGCTTTTCAACAATCACATGCTTGCCTGCCTCCAGCGCTTCTTTCGTAAACTGGAAGTGCAAATGATTGGGCAGAGCCACATAAACTGTATCCACATCACTGTTCAGGAAGTTCTGGTAATCCGTAAAAATATGTTTTATGTCATATTTTTCTCCAAGCTCCCTTCCCACATCCTCACTTCTTTTTGTACAGCAAATAGCCGTCAGTTCCACCTTGTCCAAATAATGAACGATTGGCAGAAACTCCTTCACAATCATTCCTGATCCTACGATACCTAACTTCATACTTATCACCTCTCAAGTACAATCTATTGTTTTTTCTTCCCCTTCTACCTTGTCATCCCAAGTACCGCGCCGGATAAATATGGGATCAGCCAGATAATCCATACGACTATGCTGAACTTATGAAAATTCGCTCTGGCTTCTTTGTTATCCCTTACCACAACAATGGTAGCCCATACCGCATGAAATACCATTAGCAGGATGGCAAGCAGACCTGTTACTCCATGAAAATTAAGTTGGAAACCGTTTGCGGCAATTTTACCCATTAATGTGGTACCAATGGAATCAAAGATCAGGCCTAACCAGAATATAGCTAAATGCCACTTTTTAAGCTGGCCCTGGATCCGCTCGCTCCATACGCCGATCGTATAAAAAACCAGTGCCAAAGTAATCGATACCATTGCATAAATCAGCATAAAATTCCTCCTTCTATCTGGAAACAGCCAACGGCTGCTGCTTAAATGACCTTTCTTAATTCTCCTGTTACTGAATCTATTACCAATCCGTATATCATGATCTCCTCCGGAACAAAGGGATGGCTGCGTATCAGCTCTACGGACTTTTTGATGGATAAATCCAGATCCTTAAATCCTCCCAGCCATGAATCAAAANNTACCATGTCGATATTCTTTTGCTCGATTCCCCGCTGTTTCATTTTCTCTATGATTTTCCTGCTGTCCGTATGTCTGGCCCCGCAATCGGTATGGCCGATTACGAGGATTTCCTTGACATCTAATTCATAAATACCGATCAGCAGGCTTCTCATGGCACTTCCAAATGGGTGGGAAATAATTCCTCCGGCATTTTTAATGATTTTTGCATCTCCGTTTTTAAGCCCCAGGGCTATCGGCAATAATTCTGTTAATCTTGTGTCCATGCAGGATACGATAGCGATCTTTTTATCCGGGAACTTATTGGTAATATATCTTACATATCCTTTGTTTTCAACAAATTCTTTATTATATCGCAGTATTTCATTAATCATCCTTCATTCTTCTTCCGCATTTTTATTCCGTCCTGCCATTAAAACAGCTTTAAATAATCTCCGTATCCTTCTTTCTCCATCTTTTCTTTGGGAATGAATCTTAAAGAAGCGCTGTTAATGCAATAACGCAGTCCTCCCCGGTCTATGGGACCATCTTCAAATACATGGCCCAGATGGGCATCTCCNNTCTCAATAGACTCTAAGTCAATCGGTTTGGAAAAGCTGGGCCAGCCACAGCCTGACTCGAACTTATCGGTTGACATAAATAGCGGTTGCCCGGTTGTAATATCCACATAAATTCCCTCTTCAAATTTATCAAAGTATTCATTTTTAAAGGGACGCTCTGTAGCGCTGTTCTGCGTTACTTCAAACTGCAGGTCAGTCAGGTCTTCTCTCAATTCACTCTTTGTCTTTTTTCCGTACTTTTTACTTTTATCCGCTGCCTTCTTTGCCTTTTCAAATTTATCAGCACCAATATGGCAGTATCCGCCCGGGTTTTTGTCCAGATATTTCTGGTGGTACTCCTCTGCCCTGTAGTAGCAGGTAAGAGGTTTTACTTCAATTGCTATCTTCTCTTCATATTTTTTCTGAAGCTCATTTATGGAATCCCGGATCACCGCCTCATCTCCGTCATCCGTGAAATAGATTCCTGTACGGTACTGAGAACCAACGTCGCCGCCCTGGCGGTTCACGCTTACTGGATTGATCACGTCATAATAAAGCTGCAGCAGATAGGACAGTCCTATTATGCTGTCGTCATATTCCACCTTCACAGTCTCCGCATGCCCGGTATCATGGCTGCATACTTCCTTATAAGTTGGATTCTCGGTATTGCCATTGGCATATCCCACCTCCGTAAACAGGATGCCCGAAATATTTTCCAGGTACTTTTCTGTTCCCCAAAAGCAGCCGCCTGCAAGATAAATTTCTTTCTTCATAGGNNCCGTCAGTTTCCCTGTCATGGAATCATTTGAGATGATATTTCTCCATCAGATTCACCGCAGATTTAACGATCTGCGCCGTCATCCCCCATATGATCCAGTCTTCATATTTGTAAAACAAGACGTCATACGTCCCTTTTACCCAAGGGTATTTTACCCCTCCCGGAATCCATTCATACGGAAAATCCTCCGGTGGCTCTGAGATCAGTTTGCTCACAAATCTCTCCGGTTCCTGACTGCAAAGAAAATCCAGTGGTATTTTTATGATCGCTTCTACTTCATCCCTGCTGAACGTATCCTGATAATCGCTTATTACGCCAATAAAAGGATGGATCATTAAGTTAAAGGGGGACAGATAAATATCTCCTGGTCCAATCACCTCAATCTGTTGGGGCAATATGTTCAGTTCTTCAACTGTCTCACGCACCGCACATTCCTGAAGGGATTCCCCAGCTTCAAGCTTTCCGCCCGGAAAGCAAACCTCTCCAGGCTGGCGTTTTAACTCGTTGGACCTTTTTTCAAATAACAAATAAGTGACCCCTGAAATACGGATCAGGGGAATCAACACTGCATACTGTCTGAATTTTTCTTCTCCGATCATACCTGGACGCCGGGTAGAAAATTGTTCTTTCTCCAGAATAATGGCCTCCTTCCGCTTGCGGATCGGTCCGGTCATGGATCGATCCCCAAAACCATGGGATAAATGCTATATAAATTCTACACTAATTTTTATATAATAACAATAGTAATTCCTACTTATACACGATATGATCATCCTTTTTTACCATGTCATTGACTGGCAGCCTGACGCAGATCAAACGTATCATAGCCCTGATCCATGACTGGAGGAGTTCTTTCCTATCTTCCCCTGATTTTTGAAGTTTTTTGCAAGTAAGTGTGCTATAATCCCTTTAAATCTTCAAATAAAGGAAAAAACCTATTCATGCAAATGTGAGATAAAAATAATAAGGACGGGAGAAATTAACTATGAAACAGAATCTTTACGATAACAAAGTATTTTTCGAAAAATACAGCCAAATGGACCGTTCCACAAAAGGACTTGCCGGTGCAGGTGAATGGAAGACTCTTGAATCAATGCTGCCTGAATTCAAAGATAAGCGGATACTGGATTTAGGCTGCGGATTTGGCTGGCATTGCCAGTATGCCATAGAGCATGGAGCCAAGGCTGTCACAGGCATTGATATTTCCGAAAAAATGCTTGCAATAGCAAAGGAAAAGACAAGTGATAAGATCTGCTACCTCCAAATGCCGATAGAAGAAATTTCTTTCAAGGAAAATTCATTTGATGCGGTCATCAGTTCCCTTGCGTTCCACTATATTGAATCCTTTGAACAGATTGTTGAAAAGGTATCCGGCTGCCTTGTGCAGGGAGGAAATTTTGTCTTTTCTGTGGAGCATCCGGTTTTTACAGCCTTTGGCAGCCAGGACTGGTATTACGATGAAACCGGAAAGATCCTTCACTTCCCGGTTGACAATTACTTCTTTGAGGGACAGAGACAGGCCAATTTCCTAGGGGAAAACGTCACAAAATATCATAAAACCCTGACTACCTTTTTGAACGGTCTGATACAGGCAGGCTTTGAATTAACCGGGATTGTGGAGCCTCAGCCCTCCGAACATCTGCTTCAAACCGTTGAGGGCATGGAAAATGAGCTTCGCAGACCCATGATGCTGATCATTTCAGCCAGAAAAAAATAAAGCGGCATCAGAAAACCACAAAGGGAGCTATTCGCTCCCTTCTATACAAAACCGCCAAAGATAGTCTCTGGCTTCCTCCGCATAATCAATTCCCACACGTTTTGTCGCTATGATATTGAATTTTTTTTCTGTGCCTTCCTCAAAATATACCTGATCACCGCATAAGTCTATGCCGTTAACACTTCTATCCAATGATAATGCGATGCATAACTTTCCCGGGCCGTTTATAAGGCCCTTGCGCTGGCTTTTAGAAAGCTGCTCATACTCCTTTCCAAATCTCCTTTGCGCCATCCACTGGATTCCCTCTAATGGTTCGGCAGCCCTAATTAAAACTGCCTGTGGAATCCCCTTCTCCCTTGTCACCACATTGAAGCAGCAGTACATCCCATAGATAAGAAACATATAAGCAAAACCGGGATCTCCATACATCACTTCCACTCTTGGTGTCTTCTTTCCGCCGTAAGAATGAGCAGCCTTATCTTCAACGCCCATATATGCCTCTGCCTCTACAATCTTAGCGGCGNNCTGAGCCGTAAGAAGGGTTGCTGACATGGGACGCCAGGAAAATTCATTCCTTCCGGCTGGACTGATTTAAGGCAACGGCGTTCCGGATCAGATCCTTAAACGCCTCCTCGTCCACTTCCTCTCCCTCGTGAAAGTCAATGGCTCTCCTGGTGTTTCCCTCCAGGCTTGAGTTGAACATATGGGCAGGATCCATGAGGGTAGCACCTTTGGCAAACGTTACCTTCACAGCGTTCTTGTAAGTCTCTCCTGTGCATATCATTCCCTCATGGTACCACACAGGGGTCCCCCTCCACTTACACTCTTCTACTGCCTCCGGGTCCGCCTGCAGGATTAAGCTTCGCACCTTTGAGAGCATCTGCCCTCTCCAGTCACCCAGCTCTTCAATTCTCTCGTCAATTCGCTGGGCTGGGGATTTCATGTCCTTAGAAGACTGATCTTCCATAGTAAACCCCTCCTTCCATCTAATAGGTGTTCATTTCACTTTCCTTGCATCATCAGGATTTTATCTATTTCAATGCTGTAAACATCCAGTTGATGCCATATTTATCCCGCAAGGATCCATGCAGCGTTGCAAAAAATGACGGGCTAAGATCCATATAGATTTCACCATCCTGCTTTAAAAGACCCCATGCCTTTTCTACAAGTTTTTCATCCTCTGTTGTAATGGAAACATACATATTATCGCCTTTTGTGCTTTTCTCAGAGCTGTCGGCACACATGATTTCCATACCGTCAATCTGCAGGCGGGCATGCAGAACCAGATTTTTATCTTCATCGGGAATAGGAAAAGCGGGATTTGACGGTATGTCACTATATTTTCGCATCTCAACAATTTTCCCGTTAAATGCTTTTTCATAAGTTTTAACTGCCTCATCACAATTTCTATTAAACATCAAATAATGACCTATCATGGTAAAACCTCCTGTCTTGATCGTTATCAAACAACTTTGATTATAGTTATTTTTCACTTTCTCATTTTAAATATACCATGAAAACAGACTCCCGCAAGAAAAGATAACCCGGTCAGATTTCAATCATTCGTTTTCCTGGCGATCCATGAGTGAATGCATGATATTAAGGATATTTTGCTTACTCATCGGCTCAGCATGTCCCATGACACAAATATCAAAATCAAATCCTTCCATAGAAGTAATTAAGGAACGGAGTTTATCTTTATCTAAGCAGCAGTTATTGTAATAATCCACCCCAACCGCATCTCCAATAAATAATACTCTTTCCTGAGGTACCAATATACATATGCAATCCTCACTATGGGGAGATTCCACATGATAAAGCTCTGCAACAACATCTCCCATATCAATTTCTATAGATTCGCCAAAAGAAAGATCAGAGGTTACCACTCGTATCTCTGAGAGCTGGGGATATTCTGTACGGATACTGGTATCAGCAAATTCAANNTTCCGCATCCGTCCATTCCCACTTCGCCATTTCTGCTAATTTTGCATTTGTTTTTTTATGAGAGATTGTGATCCCTTCTACTGCATTCATACCAAATGTATGATCCCAATGCCAATGGGTGACCGCTGTAATGCCTGGTTTTTTTAACCCTTCCCTGCACAGAGCTTCATAAAATAATTCAACATGCTTTTGGGAATTGCCTGCATCTATCATTAAAGAATACTTCTGTCCGTTTACATATCCAAGAACCGGCCTGTCTGCCGCTTTATCAAACATGCTGTAAAACACCCGGTCTGTCAGTTGTCTAAATTCCATTAAAAATCCTCCTGAGTATTAAAGTCTTATATCCACATACTGGCCTTTCGCCTGATTTTCAGACGGTTGTACGTACATTGATTTTGTATAATTCAACGGCTTTTCGCCATCAGCATCTTCTATGAGAACTTCATGATTAACTTCTTGTGCCCCCTCTTTATTTTCTTCGGCCTTTGTTTCCCTTTTTTCTTCTGTTTCTTCCAATGTAGTATTAATATCAGAAGCCCGCTTCATCATATCATTAGATACATCATTTATGTGTTCATTCACCTTTGCAAGTTCAGCCTCTTTTTTTTCTGTCGAGCCTCTGCCTCGATCCGTTATTATTTCTCTTTCCAATACACCGGCTCTGCCTTCCATACCGGTTTTCACGGATTGAATTACGTTTGCTTGCTTTATTGAATTGTCAGCCCGAACCATGGTCTCCATAAAACCGGTTCCCATCATATGGACATCCTGCTTATCAGTATCCGGAGAAAACGATTCCTGACTATTAACCTTAGCATCTGCCTTTTCCCGCTTTTCCTGTTGAATTTCTATTTTTCTTTGGTTTAGCTGTTTATTTAAATCCTGAAGCTGCTGCTGCAATTCCTTTTGCCTGTTCATTTTCTCTTCCAAAGTTATTTTTTCATTATTGGAAAGGTTTTGTATTTGCTTTTGCACTTCTTCAATTTGATCCTGTATCGCCTTCAGTCTGCTGTCCTGATTTACGCTGTTGATATTCTGCACCTGACCATAATTGGTGGAATAACCTGTTGTACTGTTTGTAACTGTCATGATAAAAATCCCCCTATCAATTCTTTAGTAAATGATGCTCATTGAGCAATCCCTTATAGCTTAGCATTGCATTGGGAAAATTCCAATAGCATTTAGCAATTATCGTTTTCTTTTTTCTGGTTCCGCAGCATTCCGCATTTATTGTCCGGTAAGTATTCAAACCGATGCTTATGGTACAGCAAGTCGGCAGGGCAATTTGCTATCAGACATATATAGCTGTCCTCATGTGAATTCTCTTCAAAGTAACAATCAATGGCCTTCATAATTTGTTCTGCATAACCTCTCCGCTGGTAATCCTTATCAACCATAATATCACTTACGACGTAGGTGATGCCTCCATCCCCAACTACCCTGCCAAAACCGATCAGTTTTTCTTTATCATACAGAGATACTGTAAACAGAGAATTCTTTAAGGCAGTTTTGCTTCTATCCAAATCTTTATTTTCCATTCCGGCACGTAACCGCAGGCTTATGTAATCCTGGGCTTCTGGAGCTTCATATACAAGCTGCATATCCATTTTTTTATCCTCCTTTAAATTCTGATATATTCAATACTGATAAATTCTTCTTTCCACTGTTTTCCTAATATAAAAATAAAATTTTCTATTACTTTTCATAGGAACTCCGACTGATCCTACATTTAGTACAGTTTTTCCGTTGATTTCAAATTTGGTCTGAATGTGAGTATGCCTACATAATATAATAGACCTATCTACAGAATTTAAAGTTTCAAATGTTTTATCATTATTAGGCAGCAACTTTTAACCGGGATTGCATTTATTCTTCAATGGACAACTCTGCAGCCCTTACCGCATGAATTTGTGCAGTATCAAAAACGGGTAATTCCATATCCTTTTGCTGTATTAACAGACCAATTTCTGTACAACCGAGAATAACTCCTTGTGCACCTTGTTTCGCAAGGCCATGAATAATGTTAAGGAGTTTATCTTTAGACGCCTCTGAAATTATACCCAAACACAATTCATTGTAAATTATATCATTTACAATTTCAATTTCCTCTTCATCTGGAACAAGGACAGTAATACCTGCATGAACTATCTTTTCTTTATAAAAATCCTGAGTCATGGTATATTTAGTTCCCAACAACGCAACTTTGGTAATGTTATAATGTTTTAATTCATCTGCTGTTGCCTCCGCTATATGGATAACAGGAATATTAATGCTGTTTTGGATCTGGGGAACTACCTTGTGCATTGTATTTGTACAGATCACAATAAAGTCCGCCCCTGCTTTTTCAAGATTCTTGGCTGCCGTTGATAAAATAACAGCACTTTTATCCCATTCGCCGTCTGCCTGGCACTTCTCAATTTCAGAAAAATCCACACTATATAACAGCACTTTTGCTGAATGTAATCCTCCCAGCTCTTTTTTCACCGTTTCATTCACTATTTTATAATAAGTAACCGTACTTTCCCAGCTCATTCCGCCAAGCAGTCCAATTGTTTTCAATTTAGCTTATCCTCCCCATTTTTATTAATTGATATCATATCATATTTATTTTCCATTGTCTTTAGCACAAATATAAAACTGTCGTTGCCTATATGATTACTTTTTTACTGATTATATGGGGCCGCTATTAAACCATACTCCCTAAGGATAAAAAAAGCCCTCCAATCGCAATACTGCTATTGGGAGGCTCTTCACAGCGCGCTATTTAATTGCCTAAAGAATAGAGGCAATATTTTAAATCGCACTTATTTCATATTCTAAGCAATCTGTATCTATGACTTTAGCGAAAGTTCCCTGCAAGGAAGCCATAAATGTTTGATGAACAATTTCTGCCGGAATAAGCGTATCCTTCCATGATAAGTCTTTGGTGGTGCAGGCATCAGCTAAAAGCAGCACTTCATATCCCAACTGCTTTGCCATTCTCACCGTAGTATCAATACACATATGGCTCATCATGCCGCAAATAACTAATCGTTTTATATCCAAGGCTTTAAGATATTCATGCAGTTCTGTTTTGAAAAAGCTATCCGTGAAGTGCTTTGTGATTATCTTTTCCTTTGCCAACGGATATATCTGTTCATGAATTTTGATTCCGTCAGAATTTGGCAGAAAAAATGTGGCGCCTTCTTGCAGGTTTATATGCTGTATATAAATAATTGGTAAATCTTTCTCCCTGAATAATGTCAAAGCCCTTTCAGCCTGTGCAACACTTTGTTCCGGATTCACTAGTTCATTTCTTCCGCCCTTGAAATAATCATTCTGAACATCGACCAATATAAGTGCTGTATTCATCGCATTTCTCCTTTATTAAAGATCAATTATTTTGTATCTGCATTATACCCCTGCCGTGAGAAAAAATAAATTACCAACTTTTTAGTGGGTATGGATAAACCGTTTTATTTCTTATAGCTAATGCCTTTGCTGTCCAAAAAATCAGTTTGACCATGCTCAACCAAATAATCTATTCCGATTTCCTGCATGATCTTCACTGCCTGCAGCATTTTCTGACCTCTTTCCGTTAAATAATACTCTACGTGTAATGGATAACCTTCATAATTTATTTTATCAACAACACCCCAATGTCTGAGTTCGTTCAAATGTTGTAGGAGCATTTTTTGTGTGATGCCTGTAATATCTCGTTTTAGCTGTGCTAAAGATTTACTTCCATCTTTTAATTGGAATACTATAATCGTTTTCCACTTCCCTTTGATCATGTCATGGACAATTTCTAATGGGCAAGTATATTCTTCGCGTATTTTCATTGATCTCACCTCAAAGCAATTATGCCTTCATTCACACAGCCCTACAACTCCTTCAAACTTGGATTGTTGAAGTAATTACAAATTGCATTCCGCGATCTATTCCTTGCTCATGCTCTTTGCCCATTCTTCTACTCTTCGGCTGCTTTCTTCTTCTGATAAATCCTCGATCCTGGTCATAATGGACCATCTCACTCCGAATGGATCCAAAATACTTCCAAACCGGTCCCCTGAAACAAAGTTCGCAACAGGCTCCCGGACTTTTGCTCCTTTTGCCACCGCATCTTTAAACACCTGATCAACATCGGAAACATAAATTGCCAAAGAATAGCAGGCATTATCCTCCCCAGGCGGTAAAACCAGTTTATAGACCGGATTCGCTGCTCCCAGCTGCAAAAAGCCGTTTCCAAAATCCAATTCCGCATGGACAATGATTCTATTGCCGTTTTCATCGGAAAATTCCGTGCTGTCCTTAACCCTTGCATTGAATACGGACTGATAAAACTTAATTGCATCCGAGGGGTTATTTACCACGATAAATGGTGTTATGGAAGTAAACCCATTCGGCATCCCATTGTTTGTATGATCTCCTGTTGCACCCATGTATTTCGCCATTGCTCTTCCTCCTTATACAAATCATCAATATTTTTCTCATTATAAAGCATCTGCACTGACAGCTGCTGTCAGTATTATCGTTAAATTTTATAATATTCCATTAGCTCTGACGCAATGGCTGCCATTCTTTTCTTCAGGCTCTCAGGTTCCACGATCTCAATGGCCCTCCCGTAGGATAAGAGAAAATGAGGCACATATCCATTCATTACTCTTTCATCAAGTAAAAAGACAGCCTGGTTTGAAGTCCTCTCTTTCAGATGATGGCCTAAAAACCAGTGAATGCTCAAGTCATCCAAGGCCTCTGCCCTGCCCCTGATCACTACTGAAACCACCCTGTCCTTATTTGCTAAGTCAGGCAAAAGATTCTGTAAGAAGAATTTTTTGGCGGAAAAGGCTTCCGGCCGTTTAAAAGTCATTTGCGTCCGATTTATCTGTAAAATCCGTTCAGCACGAAAGCTGCGGATTTCTTCTCTCAAGTGGCAAAATCCAATGGTGTACCATTTATTGTTCCAATAAATTACGCCGTAAGGATCAATCACCCTTTGTCTGGGTTCTTCTTCACGGCTTGTACGATATTCAATTTCCACGGAATACTCGTTTGCCACAGCCCGCTCCAATTCTACCAATTTGGGCTTAACAGAAGGATCGATATCACGGCTTATCACTTCAAAACCGGTTAAATGGCGCTTGAGAATGCGTTCCTGTTCCCGGTTGGAATACATTTTCAGTTTTTCAGTTGCCCTGCTTAATGCTTCATTAAAGGGGTATCCTGCTTCTTTTGCAAACACTGCGGCATGGAGAATGGCCTTTTGTTCATCGACATCAAAAAATAAAGGCGCATTGATAAAATCATTCAGCAGACTATATCCGCCATTCTGCCCTGCATCGGATACAATCGGTACCCCGCTGGCACAAAGCGAGTCAATATAACGGTAAACAGTCCGTATATTGATCTCCAGCCTTTCCGCTATTTGTTTCGCAGTAATTTTTGCTCCTGAATTCAGCATCCAGAGAATTGCCAGCATATTATCGTTTTTAGACATTGCCTAACCTCATTTATTCACTTATTTTAAATTAATCATTAGAATCGCATGCTCGGCATGCCATTGGAAGATAAAAAGATGGGGATTGTGTCGGTAACCCTGTATTTATCCTCTGTAATTAATTTACACAATAAACCTTGAAATTACAAATAGAAAATCAATGATCATGATATATTTTCATTCCGCCGAGCATACTGTCCGTCTTTTTTCCACAAAATACCGTCACCGGCCTATCCTTGTGCAGCAATTACCTTAGCTCCATACCAAAGAGTGTTATATTGTGATGGCCTGCAGCTCATGACTGCCCTATTTTGTTATATTCGTGGAAGGTCTCCAATATATTACTACTGTATGATATTACGAGGTATAATCAATGGCTGTTCCATTAAATCAAGTATTAAATCCTACAAATGAACAACGGCGCGAAATGATCAGAAATTCATTAAAAACGGCAGGCCGGCCTGAAGATTACGATTATATTGTTAATTTACTAAGTCCTCCCTCGGATATCACAAATTATGCATCGCCGGGAGAACTGAAAGGAGTAAAAATTGGCGTTATCGGAGGAGGTCTTGCCGGTTTATCCGCTGCATTCGAGCTTCGTAAGCTGGGAGCCGATATTACAATACTGGAAGCCAATGAAAATAGAATCGGAGGAAGAGTTTATACCTATTATTTCGATCCAGAAGGCAAATACTACAATGAATTCGGCGCTCACAGAATTCCGGTAACTCATGAAACCACCTGGCATTATATCAATTTGCTTGGCCTTAACACCCGTCCTCTGTCAGTAAGGCAACGCAACAATTTTTTATACGTACATAATACCCGTTTGAGAACATCACACTCCATCGAGCAGATGCTTTATCCCTTATACGATTTGACTCCCCAGGAAAGAAGCACTCCCTGGGCAGAGCTTGATGATTATGCCTTTTTGTATCTCATGATGCAGCTTCCGCCTGATATCCGGGCAGAGCTAATACAAATTCTACCGGAATATTCCCCGGAATATCTGACTCTCACAAACTATTCTGTACGGCAGACCTTAGAAAATCTGGGATTAAGCCAGGGGGCGATCAGCTTGATCTCAGGGGTAAGTCCAGGGACCGGCGCTCTGCTGTATGCCAGTTACGATGAAATCACCCATGAGGAATATACCCTCGACTACCGCAACACCTATACCATCGAAGGCGGAATTGTAAACCTGCCATATGCTTTTGTCCAATCCTTTTTCACAGACAATCCGCCTCAGTATCAAGATATTCCGGCTTCCCAGCTTGGCACGGTTACTTATCAGCCTGGCCAAACGGTTACAGGCATTTATCAGCTGCCCAACAGCAATCAAATAGTCCTGGCGCATCGCAATGTGCGGGATTTCAGGAGAACTGCCGATGTTTTTGATTACGTTATATGTGCAATTCCCTACTCCACTCTGAGGGAAGTTGAAATCAAACCATTTTTCAGCAATCCTAAGATGCAGGCCATTTTAGAGTTTAATTATATTAATTCTCAAAAAACGTTATTTATGTGCAATGAACGTTTTTGGGAACAGGATGCAGATTACGGACGTATGGTGGGAGGATTTTCCCAGACAGACCTGCCTATTCAGTCCATCTTCTATCCGGGAGATCATCTTCTTTGCCCTGATGTATCCTCCTGCTCACCAAATGAACCTGGTGTGCTGGTAGCTTCATATAATTATCATTTAAATTCAACAAGAGTGGGTAATATGGAAGAATCACTCCGGTATGAACTGATAAAGGAAAATGTGGAAGAAGTTCACGGATTGCCAAGGGGATTCTTAGATTCCGTTGTGAAAGACCATAAGACAGTTGTATGGGATAATCAGCCTTTTAACCGGGGTGCTTTTGCTATGGCGCTCCCTGGTCAGAAAAAATTATTTGCCTATGAGATGCTGAAGCCTGAATTTAATCAAAGGATTTACTTTGCCGGTGAACACTTATCCACAAAACACGGCTGGATGCAGGGAGCATTATATACCGGTAAGGAAGCCGCTAATCAGCTGGCGAATTCTTTTCATAGCCAGCTTTCATAATATAAGGTATTGGAAAAAGGTCGTGCCGCAAAACCAGCGTGAATTGGTTTTGCAGCACAACCTTTCCGTTTCTATTCTATACGTTTTATAAAATCCTGTATTTCCTCTGTGACGCTAATCCCACGATTTATAATTTCAGCGGAAAGAGTGTCTAAGTCATTAAAATCCGGCGCTTCAACTAATACTACTTCAAGAACAGAATATCTTGGCATAACCGAACGGCCTTTGTTCCATTTCGCGTCTTTTAACAGTTCCCAATAATTCCTTTGATCCTCTGCGTTCTGTCCCATTAACCAAAGCTCAAAACGAACATCCTTATGGTTAAGTACGATACCGAACCGCAGTTTTCTGCTTCGCAAAAAGCTATCAAAAAAAGGAAAATAGTCATTTAAACTTTTACTTTTATCCATTGTTCATCCACCTTATATTTTGCAGATAGTTCAACCGTCCTCCCCGCTCCATCGGGCGATTAAGCTGTCACTTAAGAAACAGGTTCATAACTTTTACTGTATGTTCTTTATTTCCATAGGTCATTTTCACCCTGTCCACTTCAATATATCCCATTTTACACCAGAACTTATGCCCTCTGCGGTTCTCTTCTACCACTCCGATTCTTAATGCCCTGCCATGTTCTTCCAAGACCCAGTCTTTTATAGAATCATGCAATCTCCTTCCCAAACGGTTACCTCTTTCATCTGGGTCAAGCATAAATAAACCTATGATCCATTCTCCAGTGGCTTTATAATCTTTAACCATATCAATTACTGCAATTAAAACACCATTCTTTTTATAAACTCCAAAAACATACTTGTCTTTCAGCGCTTTACCCGGTGGCAAGTCAAACAGAATGCTGTTTCCAGCATCTTTTTCTGGCAGCCTGCCTTCAATTAACTCAAAGAAATCCGAACATCTTTCGCATAGATTTTGTACATCAATCTCATCATTTCCCGATAATAAACGGATATTGTATTCCTGTTGCCCTATTATTTTATTTCCTATCAAAAGTAACCATCCTTTCCTATACCTCAGCAAAAATCAGGTCTTTGCTATGTCTCAGGGATATAAAAAAATCTGCGCTTTATTGGAATCGGATATCCTTCCTCTGCCGTAACCGGACTATAGAAACCGCCTGACCTTTTTACAATATGCTGCATATTTCTCACCGTATATTCCTNNCAAATGAAATCAGAGCATATATAAACAGTAAAATCCCCATTACGCATGCAGCCACGCCTATCCAGCCGGTAAATTCATTGTTAAACAATTCACCCCCTAATTCAGGCAGACCAAAAGCGCTCGCAAATACAATGTAGAATAGTAGAAATGCAAATGGCAGGATCAAAAAATCCTTCTTATCTTTCTCACCAAATTGAATGGCTTTTATTCCCATTCTTTTTAATTGAAAAGTTCGGGTTAAAACAAGTATTATTAGCAAAACCAATGTTGCTGCCCCAATATATCTCACCATATAATTCACTCCTTTACTAAACTCACCGAAGTGCGCCGCTAAGCCTTCCTAGTCCCAGCGCAATCAACTGCCCAGGCCGTTCCAGCTTTACCTTAAGAACAGCCAGCGAATGGGTGATGAAGCACTGCTTATACTCCTAATAGGAATGGAAGCACTGTAATTGCCAGAATAAGAACTACAAATACAGCGATTGCAATGAAACTTTTGAGGTTTCCAAAGTTTAAGGTATAGCCCATACCAAATCGTTTTTCTACAAAAAGTGACGGATCATCTTTGTTACAATACAAAAATCCACCCAGCCAATACCGGTCGTCGTCCACTTTATTAATCGGTGCATCGCCCCTTGTTTCCAGTCTGCTTCCTCCTTGACCAACCTTTACTCCAAGAAAAATGCAAATCGCAAAAATAACAACTAAAAGTACCACTGGCAGAACCATCATCAGCTTTTCATTTATAATGGACACCATGGTAAGCTGAATACAGGTAAACATCAGCATTACCATGAATCCGATAACAAATAAGTAAATGCTCATTATGCCCTGGAATGCCTGAGTTCTTCGGAAATTCCGCTGATGCCCGGACATACCAATGCCAAAGTTCATTCCTGCAAACATCAGGCCAAGTAAAAGTGGGATCAAAGGCATAACAGCAAAAGTCCCTATGGATTTAGCAGCATAGCGGTCCACTTCTCCGGCAATGTTATAATGCATGGGGATCTGCCCGGGCAAAGAGGGATATTTCAGCACTGCCGCAAAAACGGCGATTGCGATTGGTACAAGATATAAAAGATACCACGCAGTACCTATCGNNTTTCACCAATCTCTGGGACGGTCTCAGTATCAATCTCCCAATCACTTGATTGTTTCATCGCCTTGATCTCTGAACGCATGAAAAAATATATGAAATTACTGATAACAATATACAGAAATATTCCGCCAAGCTGGATCCAGATTGCTCTTTCTGCCGGTACCCAGATATAAAAAGCAGTACTCCCGATTCCTAAAATCAACCCAATCACAAAACAGCTTATACTGTAATTGCGTCGCAATGATTTGATCTTTGGATTGTCATACTCCCTTTCAGGAATAGAAATACCAAAGCAGATATTTTTTCGCATAAAATATGGGGTAAAAGCAGTAGCAGTTAATATAAGAACCCATGTGAGTCCCATTATCCCTATTATAAAACTCAAACTTTCATTCAAGACAACTTCCTCCTTCTATGCTCTCTATTTATCATACATCAAATATAGCACTTAAATAGGATTTGTCAATTTCGTGATTTATAGCCTTTTAAAAATATATTGCCCGGACTTGCCAGCTTTACCCTCAAAAACGTGAGGANNTATCTGCACCATTGGAAACAAAGGTGGGCAAAATGCCTACATTGGCTTTAGGTTTTTATTTAATCGTTCAATCATCCATGACAGGCGTTTAACGCGGCCAGCATATGTTTTTGCATCAAAATATGCCCGTGTATTTAATATCAGCGAAGGTCATATTGGGACTGCTTAACTCTTATCAATACCATCCCGCCTTTGTGCTCGAAACCAGTCTCCCACAACTCATAAAAAGACAGCCAGCGAAACCCTCCATAGGTTGCAATTTTTACATAAAACTCATCTTCAAATTCTTCATATCCCACAAGCATGAACCAATGCCAGACCAGATCCTTAAAATTAACATTCTTATGCCGCAGAAGCAAGAAAGGAATAGAGATCCCCTTATCAATCTGGCTTATGATTTCCCTGGCTGCTTCCTTTGCCGGAACCTCTCCCGGACAGCCTGTCAACTGTATATCCTGTTCTCCCACATCTTTCAAATAATTATAAAATCCGTCCATAAATACTTCCAGAGTATCAATTCCATGAAAACGGGGCTTTAGATAGGGCTTCATTTTCTTAGAAAAATTTATATAATCTTCCTTTTCAAGTCTTTGAACATCATAGGGATACAGATGGGCATTATTGTCATGTAGTGCCGTATTGATGCAGGCATCGCATGCTGCCGCAGCCCCACAGCCTCCCAGATGCATCATTGGGTCCCGGAACCAATCCTGATTTCCCCCAAAGGAATCTCCGATTCTAAAATAGGGCAATTCTTTCTTCATCTTTTCTCCTCACTTAATATATATTTATAGAAGAATTATAGTACCAGACTTAAGTTTCGTAAAGAAAAACAATGTTACAAAAAGTCCATGTTTTTCAATATGTGGAAAACATGGACCTGTCTTTTAGGCTATAAAACACATTTAATAATGATCCTTTCTTAAAATATGTTTACACCCGATATAAGTTAAACCAAAATAAACGCCATAAATAACAATAATAAATAATGCCGGAATAAGAACGCTATCCATCACATTCACACGTTCAAAGGCCATCATTACATCATTTACAGCCGTAAGCCCAACAATGGAATGGGCAATTCCAAGCATAAGAGGAAGTAAAAAGTAACAGAGTATTTGTACAAACAATGCTCTGTCCAGCATTTTCTTTTCAGCCCCCAGCTTCCTTAACAGTGCATAACGTTCCTTGTTATCCGCTGCCTGGGCAAGCTGCTGGATAGCAAGAATTGCCGCGCAGGCAACCATAAACACAATGCCAAGATATATGGCTAAAAAGGATATAATGGCTTTCATGGCAATCGATGTGGCATAGATCTCTTCTCTGCTTGAATAGTACCAAAAGCCCTTTTCCTGATAATCCTCGCTGTTACTATATTGATTTAGCTTTTCCTGAAGTTCCTTTGATCCATCCCCTGTTTTGCATATCATGTTAAGCACACGTTCCGGCGACTTGTGAAGGTTTTCAAAAAACGCGTCATTCACAACAAATGTAATACCGGAATCACTGTTGGAAAGCTTTATGTTTTGTACTTCCCCATTTGGCTGGAGCGTTTTATCCCCAAGGGAAATTGTTACATTTCTGTCAAGAAACTGCTGTGCAATATGCTGATAGACGTCGCCGGAAGCAATGATGAAATACTCATTTCCAGGAAGATCGTTTTTTTCCTTTCCTTGCATTTCTAAAAACATTTGGTAATCAGAAAACATAACACAATCAAGAACACGCTTACCAATATTAAAGGACAGGGAAGAATAATCAACCGGGAAATCCTTGTAACGAAGGTCCCCTCGGTAAATACTATATTCATGGCTAATCGCATCAATATTTTTTATTGACAAAGGCAGGCTTTCATATATAGTCTCATGATTCTCCTCCTCATTGCTGCCATAAAAGCTGACATCATAGGGCGCAGTCTCCCTCAAATCAGCTGACAGTATATTTTTCATGCTATAACCGGTTGAAAAAATACCGATTACCAGAAGCAATACAATGCTGACCACGGATATGGATATAAAATTTGTGTTGATCTTACTGGTGAGCTGACGGGTTACAAACATGGTCAGGTTTTTATAATACAGCTTTTTATTTGATTGTACCAGCTTTGTAAGTATTCCCGAAAGAGAAAAGAAAAACAGTAACGTACCAACCGTTCCTAAAATAATGGACCAAAGGAAGGTACGATTAATATTAATAATTCCATTTTTCAAAACCAAAGCATATGCGGTTCCTAAGAAAACAATGGATACCAGGAAAACCAGTACCGATAATTTGGTACTTCTGATTTTTAAGCTTTCATTTTTCCGGCCGCCATAAATCAAGTCAATCAGTTTATACTTGCTGACTGCAATTGTATTGAAAATGATTACGGTTAAAAAAATAATTGCGAAATAAAGGATACTTTTCACCGCTGCATCTGGAGAAAATATGAATTTATAGGCAGTCATATCCGCCTCAAATATTTTTGCGGTGAACACAGACATAAACTGGGANNACCATTAGAAATGTTTCAAGTACAAAAATAGCAGAAATTTTACCTTTGCCCATACCCAGAGTCATGTAAATACCCATTTCTTTTTTACGGCGCCTGATGAAAAAACTATTTGCATACACGATCAAAAAACCCAGGATCACCGCAACGAATACGGATATGACCGATAATATCTTTCTAAGTGCAACCATGGAATCAGTCAGTATTTCCGTTACAACCATGATTTCCTGCTGTGCATAGATGGAGTTAAACATATAAAAGATAGAAACGCCAAATACAAGGGTGAAAAAATATACCGTGTAATCCTGCATGCTTTTTCCGACATTTTTAAAAACAAGTTTAGTCAGCACTTAAATCACCTCCAAGAAGGGCCATAACCTCCATGATCCGGTCAAAAAATTCCTTGCGTGATTCCATTCCCCGGATAAGCTCATTAAACAGCTTACCGTCTTTGATGAACAAAATGCGTTTGCAATAGCTGGCGGTAAAAGCATCATGGGTTACCATCATAATGGCAGCATTTATCTGTTCATTTAGATTTTTAAAGCTTTCCAGAAGCATCTTTGCAGACTTAGAGTCCAAGGCTCCGGTAGGTTCATCGGCAAGAATCAGGCTCGGATTTGTAATGATGGCTCTAGCTGCTGCTACACGCTGCTTTTGACCTCCTGACATCTGATACGGATACTTATGCAATACCTCCGTGATGTTTAAAAGGGAGGCCGCCTGGTGGATCCGCTCATCCATTTCTTCTGCAGGAGCTTTCATAATTGCCAGGGCCAGGGCAATATTTTCATGGGCAGTTAGGGTGTCCAAAAGATTAAAGTCCTGAAAAATAAAGCCGAGTTTTTCACGTCTGAACTTTGAAAGGGCCTCTGCCTTCATCTCAGTAACATCAGTTCCGTCAATATAAATATGCCCTGAGGTCGCATCATCAATGGTGGATACACAATTTAGAATGGTGGTTTTTCCGCTGCCCGATGCCCCCATGATCCCGATATATTCTCCTTCTGAAACATTAAAGCTGATATTGTCAACAGCCTTTGTGACATTACCTTTGTTACCGTAATATTTCTGAAGGTTCTGAACCTTTAAGATTGTATTCATAGTGTCCATCCTCTCCTCTAATATTTAGAAATAATATTGGCTAAAATCGTTAAAATATAAATATGGGCCGGATAAAAGGCATAAAAGAAATATTTCATTCCACGGCCCTTCTGCTTATTGTAAAGCAGCATAAATGGTAAGGCAAATACCATATACCACTGAATATTATCCAAAAACATGCTTTCCACACCGATCTCAGGGTTATAACCCATAGCAAAGATCAAAAGACTGAGCAGAAAATAAAAGATACCAATTTTCTTTTTATCCTGGTTACATAAATATAATCCAACTCCTAAAGCAACCAGTACAATACCGCCTTCACAGAATAAGAGGGAGGGTACGAAAAGCATTATCCCTCTTGTTATAAAGAATAATCCGGGATCAGACATGGCTAAAAGTATGATGATACTGCTGAAAACAGGAACAAGCATTAAAAATATATATTGCAGAAACGGACGGCTCTCTTTCTTACATATGGAAATCCGCTGTATACTGAATATAATCAGGCTTATGATAAATAACGTAGAAAATATATTATTTATGATGATCCCCCCATTTGGCAATGGGAAGTAACTGTTAATCAGTTCATTGCCAAAGCCCATAAATACAGATCCGATCCATAAACGCATTAAATATTTTACCGGATTTTTTGTATATCTCATGCCATTAGCCGTAGCGAAGATGAATAGAGGTGCCGATAGTCTGCCCAGTATTGTAAACCACATCGGAACGGGGAAAACGCCGGTAAAAGTATAGTGAATATGATCGAATACCATAAGCACCAAAGCTATTATTTTAATCTGAAAACTATTAAATCCTTTTTGTATCATTATGATCTCCTTTTCTGTTTCTAACTTATGCTTATTATAATTCTATCTGCCACTGTACGCCATTGATTTTGCTTACAGGGAACGAACATTTTTGTCACTTTTCATTATACCATGAAAGCAATGAGCCAAGCGCCGCAAAGCGTCAATTTGGCGTATGCAACACGATAACCGACGCTTTCGTTAATTATACCGGAATTGCTTTGTAAGCATTGGGATTGTATCTATTTGGACTTTTAATTGTCCATACAAGTGACTTGATCTGCGTGTTTGTCAGTTCTAAAGGCTCAACACCGTAATAATGATTCGCCGCCTGTTTCAGTCCATAGCATCCTTCCCCGTAGTAAGCAATATTACAATAGAGTTCCAGTATTTCATCCTTTGTAAGATCTTTTTCAAGCTGAAAAGAAACAAATAACTCTGCCACCTTTCGCTCATATTTCTTTTCAAAAGAAAAATACATATTTTTTGCAAGCTGCTGGGTGATCGTGCTCCCCCCTTGCACAAAGCTTCCTGCAATCACATTGTTAGCCATGGCCCTTGCCGTAGCAATGGGATCAAAACCAAAATGATAATAAAAGCGTTTATCCTCTGATTGTAACACCTGCGCTTTGTAATCTTCCGGTATCTCTTCAAATGTAATATAACTTTTTTGCTGTTTAAGCTCCTCAATTCTGTCCGTTACGCTTATGGCTTCTGTCGCAGTTTTATACATTTCATATCCGGCAGAAACCATAGGAGATATTTTTACAATACCCATAAGGAAGCAGATGACAGCAAGTAACAATATACTGAAATTAATTGTTTTATTTTTCATCAAAATTACTCCTTTCGTGGTTTGCTTCCTCAGTATAACAGGGAAAGAATCATGGAACCATAGATTTTACTTACGGAAAACGAACAAAATTGTAAGATAAAAGGGTTCCGCTTTAAAATAAGCGGAACCCTTTACTGCAGGAATGACTGTCTGTCTTTTGGAAATGCTATTTTAATTGTTGTACCGTTGCCGACGGATGACTGGGCTTCTAAACCCAGATACATCTTATTGCAGAGTTCCTTGCAAAGGTATAGTCCGATACCCGTAGATTTAGCGAAAGCTCTACCGTTTTCTCCCGTAAATCCCTTTTCAAACACTCTTCCAAGGTCGCCTTCCGATATACCAATTCCGTTATCCCGGATAAATAGAATCATGTTTTCCTGGTTTTCTGAAGCGAAAAACCATAGTGTCAAATCATCCTTTTTATATTTGATACTGTTTGCAATAATCTGACCAATGATGAAATCAAGCCACTTTTCATCAGCATAAACCGTATGATCAAGATTGTCCAGTTTCACCTGTGCGCCGCACCCTATCAACTGTTTTGAATGTTTTTTTACAGCGGCCTTCACTAAGCTGTCAAGAGAAAGCCTTCTGATGCTGTAGTCAGATGCTACGTTTTTGCTCCTGGCATAATAGAGGGCCTGTTCGATATAAGAATCCACCCGTACTGTTTCCTCGGATATTCTCTTTGTTATGTCATTGCGGTTATTTTTGCAGATAAGATCAATACAGGAAATTGGGATCTTTATCTCATGGATCCATGTTTCAATATATTCCCGGTATTCATCCTGGGATATCTTATAGGAAGCAATCTCATCGTTCATGGCTTTTGTAACGCGCTTAAGAATTTCACATAGCATTTCCGCTTCGGCAAAATTAGGTTCTTCTAACAGGGAAGCGATATACTGCTTTTGCTCCATTGACTTAAGCGTTTTATTCAGTCTGTTATAATATCTGCTGCGAACCAGATATTCGTATGCCAGCGCAACAAAAGAGGTTATGACAATGGTCGTACTAATAAGTATGATGGCATAACGGCTTATATGGTAGACATCTAACAGCAAAACCAAAAAAACAATGAGGAAGCTTTGCGCCAATAAAAACAGGATCTTATCTTTTAAAAAGCTTGAAAACTTCATATCATATACCCCTGGCCACGTTTGGTCTTTATTAAATCTGCTGCACCGATTTCTTCAAGTTTTTTACGCAGGCGGTTGACATTAACTGTCAGCGTATTGTCATCGACGAATTCATCCGACTGCCAAAGCTCATCCATCAAATCATCCCGTGAAATGATGCTGTTTGAGTTTTGCATTAAAACAGAAAGGATACGCAATTCATTTTTAGTGAGCTCAGCCTCTTTACTTTCGTAATATACTGTGCTTTTTGCCACAGATAATGTTATGCCCTTATATTCTATTTCTGATGAATAATTTTTCTGGTTGGTACGTTTGAGTATCGCTCCGATCCTGGCAAGCAAGATCTGAATGTTATAGGGTTTTGTTATAAAATCATCTGCGCCCAGGTTCATGCTCATCAGTTCATCCATATCATTGTTGCGGCTTGTCACGACCATGATTGGCACATCTGATATCTTGCGGATCTCCCGGCATACGTGGTAACCATCATAATAAGGCAGATTGATATCAAGCAAAATTAAATCTGCATCTGAATCCGTAGCTTCTGATATTATATTTTTAAAGTTATCACTTGTTTCACAAGAATAATTATAGCTTTCAAGCAACGAGATCAATTCAGTTCTCAGAACGATATCGTCTTCTATAATAAACAGCTTCAAATTGAAATCACCTCCCAAATTTCTTTTTACCGGATTGGCATTATACCCGTACTTATAATAGTTTGGCCATATAATATTCGTCCACATACGTTCCATCCACAACCATGGAATTTTTCTTTATTCCTTCAACAACAAATCCATTTTTTTCGTAGAGGTTTTTCGCAGCATCATTGATACACATTACCGATAATTCAAGCCTGGTGACCCCTTTATCATTGGCCCACTTGTCCAGCTGCTTGAAAAATGAGGAGCCGATTCCCTGCCGCTGATAGGATGCACGAATCCCTACTACGATATATGCAGAATGTTTTACTCTTCTTAAAATGCCTTTTTGCGCAGATATATATCCAACAATTTCATGATCTGCTTCGGCAGCTAAAAACAGATTATTGCCTGTGGCAGCTTCCTTGATGGTGGATATTAATCTATCAATATTTTTCGTCCGTTCATTTGGCTCGTACATCATATATTTTGTCTCAACGTCAAGTGCAGACATCATTTGCCAAAGTGATTCAGCGTCGTTTTCCTCAATAGGTCTGATGATAACATTCATAAAACCTTACTCCTCCATCAACCAAAGATTGAAAAAAAATCAGAAAATAACTGATCCTGTTCAGGCTTATGGGTGACATAGCCTATGGCAATTTTATTGCTTGTAAGTTCTATCAATTTTTGCGCGCCTTCTTCACCAAATGCTCCGCATAATTCAACTNNACACTTTCTAAGAAAGTTAGCTTATCACAGGCCTCTTTAAAATTTCTGACTGTAAATACATAGCTGATTTGTTTCTCTGTCTCAAAGCAGGCCTGATGCACCTCTGGGTTATAGTGGCTTCCCATCAGTAAAAAAGCAAATTTTTTCTTCATATTGTTATCTCCTTATATAATTATTCTGTAATCCATAACCGCCCGGATGCCGCTCCCAATGCTGCGATTCAGCAGCAAGTGACAATAAAGCCTGAAAGATATCATCCAGATATCTCTCAGGCCTTTATTATTCCGCACCTCAATTATAAACTCTGAGTTCTCTCTTGTTACAGACCGGTTAAAACTGCGGAACCCTAGAAAACCTTATCTTTTACTTTTTATAAGACAATATTCTTTTAAACTGGTTATTATTATATATTTTATTAGACCATTCGTCAATATTCTTTGCATAGTGCTCTGGCATGCACCCTTAATTATTATTTCGCTGCTACAGCTTCAAAGGTGATGATATCTTCTGATGCTGATGGATATCGTCCCAGTTTATAATCTGAAGAAATCACGATATCTTTAAATCCGGTGCTTTCAAGCACTGATCGAAACTCTTCCACGCCATACCACCGTAACGGAAAATATTCTAATTCCGTCTGCACAAGCACGCCATCACGCCACTTTTCATACCGTCCGTGGGAAATCGTATATTGATTGATATAATCAACTTCTACAATTTTATTTTCTAATGTAATGATATCCCCATTTGGGCACTCCCAAGTCCTTGTGGATACAATTCCTTTTGAAATATCACTTTGCAATAAAACATCTACAATTAACCGGCCGCCGTCAGATAGATGCTCATAGAAGTTTTGTAATGCTTTTATGGAATCAGCTCTTTTGTATAATAAAAGAAGTGTTCCCGACGGCACTATAATAGCCTCATATTTGGAATCCAGCGAAAAGGACTCCATCTTTGCCTCAAAAAGATTAGGATTTAAACCCCTCTTTTTGCAATTATCATGACAGATACGCAGCATATCCTTTGAACTGTCAAATCCTTCAACATGGAAGCCTTTTTCTAAAAGCGGAATCAATATACGACCGGTTCCTGTTGCCGGTTCAAGAATCGGGCCTTTACACGACTTTAACCGATCCGAATAAAATTCTATATCTCCAAAAGAATGGCCCACAGGTTTATCCATATCATATACTTCGGAAGACAATCTGCCATAATAGCTCAACATCCTATATCACCTTTCCTTCCTGATGATTCTCATTCTGTCATTATGCTTTTTTAACAGGAATATAGATATCCATAACCGTATCCTGCCTATGATGACATCGTTCATCGTAGAATTCAAAATCAAATTTACTTTCGTCGTAAACATAGCCGCTGTCCCGAAACCAATCTTCAAAAATATATTTCCATGTTCCTGCAATAACCCTTGCAAATTCTTTTTGTTTCCGGTCATTGGTGGTATCCACAGGATCGGTTGTAAAAACAGCGTACTCGGCATTTGGAATTTCTGCTGTCAGCATATCTTCCCCGACATTTGTAAAATCATCCACAATCACACCCAAAAGATAAATTGCATTGCCATCTTCTGATATAGGAACATACAATCCCACTTCCCCATGCTTTGCAGGATTCAGAGTTTTGTACATTTTACTTTCTAAATTTTCGCCATCATAGTTTTTCCAGAAGGAAGCAATATCCCTTGTATAGGCTGCTCCGGTAATATCGGTTTTAATTCCATATCCGGCAACCTTACATGCGGGTCTCCTTACAATAACAGGACATGCATTTTTTACATCAGCATATCCGGACATCCGCTCCACATACTGTGTGGGCGTATAGCCAAACGCTTTACGGAAAGCTTTTGTGAAACCACCGGATGTCTCAAACCCATAATCCACCGCAATGTCAATGACCTTCCTTCCCCTAAATAGTTCCGTAGACGCTAAAGACAATCTGCGCTCTCGTATGTATTCCATGGCAGATACACCCATACACAGATTGAAAACCCTGCAAAAGTGATAAAGAGAGTACCCGGATTGACTTGCAATTTCTTCTATTGTAATGTTTTCTCTGATATGGTCTTCCATGAACTCAATACTTTTTTCTATATGTTCCCTGTAATTCAATGCATACTCCCTCCTGACATTTCTTATATGGTATTATAGCATTCATTTAATAAGAAAGATGTTCCTGCCTTGCTAAATATTAATGAAGGAACAGATATTGTATAAATAAAGTGCTTTTCCGGTACCAGTACCTGGATCTTTTTTATAAAGCAAAATACACGAAAAATTAATTACTCTTTTATCCATTCATAATGTCTTCTTATATTGATAATCGCTTCTAATATAAGTAAAACTTATGTCATATATAAAAAGCATTAAGTTTACCAATATCAAATATCATGATATAATAAAGTGAATTAAATACATCCCATCAGCATTTGTCATGGGTTTAAAGGAGAATCATGCATATGGAGAGATTAATAGGTACTGTTTCAAGGGGTGTACGTGCTCCAATTATCAGACAGGGAGACGACATTGCAGAAATAGTTATTTCTAGTGTACTTGATGCAGCCAAAAGTGAAAATTTTGAATTGCGTGACCGTGATGTTGTCGCTGCTACTGAGGCAATTGTTGCCCGCGCTCAGGGAAACTATGCTACTGTAGATCAGATCGCCGCTGATATTAATAATAAATTCGGTAATGAAACCATCGGTATTGTATTTCCCATTTTAAGCCGTAACCGTTTTTCCATTTGTCTTAAGGGCATTGCAAGAGGCGCTAAAAAGATCGTAATCATGTTAAGCTATCCTTCGGATGAGGTAGGTAATCACCTGATCGATCTTGATGCTTTGGATGAAAAGGGCATTAATCCCTGGACTGATGTGTTGACAGAGGCACAATACCGTGAACTTTTTGGATACCGCAGGCACACCTTTACCGGAGTTGATTATATTGAATATTATAAGGAACTTATCCAAAAGGAAGGCTGCGAGGTAGAAGTTATTCTTGCAAATGACTGCCGGACTATCCTAAATTATACCAAGCATGTTCTTAGCTGTGATATTCATACCCGTTTCAGAACGAAACGTTTATTAAAGGCCGCCAATGCAGAGACTGTATTTGGTCTTGATGACATCTTAACCGCACCGGTTAATGGCAGTGGATATAACGAAAATTATGGCTTGCTTGGCAGCAATAAAGCTACCGAAGACACCGTTAAGTTATTCCCCCGCAATTGCGAACCTATTGTAAAAAGGATTCAAGACGGACTCCTTGAAAAGACTGGAAAGCATATTGAAGTTATGATTTACGGTGACGGTGCATTCAAAGATCCTATGGGTAAAATTTGGGAATTGGCAGATCCGGTGGTTTCTCCGGCATATACGGAAGGTCTGGAAGGCCAGCCCAATGAAGTCAAATTAAAGTATCTTGCGGATAACGATTTTGCTGATTTAAGCGGAGCGGAATTAAAGGCTGCTATTTCTAATTATATTCAAAGCAAAGACAGCAATTTAGTTGGCAGCATGGTATCTCAGGGAACTACCCCACGCCGGTTAACCGACTTAATCGGTTCCCTCTGTGACCTTACTTCCGGAAGTGGTGATAAAGGAACACCTATCGTATTAGTACAAGGCTACTTCGATAATTACACCAAATAAATCGGATATAATAAAGAGAAAGAGATAAAAAAAGCAATGGCGTTCAGCCATTGCCTTTTTATTATGTATTGATGTGTTAAGAATCATTGTTGTTTTGCTCTGGCATATTCCTTTGCTTCCTTGCCGGTTATGTGTTCAACATCAATAGCAATAACGTAAGCATGGGTACATCCAGCTATTTCCTTATTCCTGGCATCCTCAGGCTGATCGCCTGAATACTTTTTCACCAAAGCCTTAAATGCTTCCAATCTTTCATCGCCTTCCACAATTCTGGCTTTTCCAAAGACGATAACACTACGGAAGTAAGAAGTATATTCCTTACTTACAATCGTATCTTCATCAATTACCGAAAATGATACCTTGGAACATTTTCTGATTGCATCAACTTTATGTCCGGTCTTTGCTGAATGGAAATAAATTTTGTCATTGAAATATACGTAGCTCAGTGGAACAGCATACGGATAATCGTCATCCCCCAAGCATGCCAGGATACCATTGGTGCATCTGTCCATTACTGCCATTGTATCTTCAGGCGATAATAATTGTTTGTTTCTTCTCATTTCTCTAAACATTTAGTGTTTTTCCCCTTCCTTGAATGGTATTTAAGTAAACTTTAATCCCAAAACTCCAGCCACAATAAAGCAGAGAAATACAATTCGCAAAATGCTGACAGGTTCGTTGAAAAGGAAGATGCCTACTAATGCTGCACCTAAAGCTCCAATTCCTGTCCAAATTGCGTATGCTGTTCCCATTGGGAGTGTTTTGGTTGCAAGTGCCAATAAGTAAAAGCTGACTGCCATGCCCCCAAACGTGATCAGCGAAGGGGCTAAAATCGTAAATCCATGGGAATATTTCAGTTCCGTTGCCCAGACAACTTCAAAAGCTCCTGTAATGATCAGATATACCCAAGCCATGTTCTCACCTCCAGAATAAAATTTAAGCCTGAATGATATCATCTTGATATCTCCCAGGCTTTTATCCTTCCGTGACACAGCTATGAATCTGTGAGTTCTCTCTCGGTCACAAACCAGTTAAACTGCGGAACCCTAGATCACTTAAATATTTAATTTTTCTAAGATAACGTTTTTTCAGACTAAACTTGATTATATACTCGTTTTTACAATAAGTCAATGTTATTTCGCCTTATGGCAGGGTAAAAACAGCTCAAACCTATTGCCGATTTGATATGGGCTTTAGCGGAAATATGCTGTCAAAAGATAGCTACTGTTAACAGGGAGAATATCCCTGTTCAAAACTCACCTGGCAGCCAGCAGTATAATCATTATGTTATAGAATTTATTTTAGATGATTTTATTCATGCAGAAGATTTTGCCTTACTGAGTATTGCCCGTATTCCAGCTTTTGATGACTATGCCGGCGCGGTAGCTATAACTAGTATAGAATTTAGATACTTAAGCTGTTAAATATAAAAATCCGCTGATCTGTAAAATTGGATCAGCGGATTCATAAAAAAATCTTTATCGCAATAGAGCTGCCTTTAACCCGCAATCCAGGAAAAAATGTATTGCACCTGTTCCGGGCTTTGAATTTCGGGTTTTACAAGCTTTTGAAATTTCCCCGGCAGTCCCTTTTCTAATGCGGCCATATGAAAATGGCAGGATGCTATGCCCATATCCACTCTTTGAATGTCAACTTTTTCGTTGTCGCTTTTTAGAGTTCTTGCCAGATAAAAATGATACGTGTCTTTATCCTGCACGATTCTCCATGGCTGCTTATTAACAGCGGAAGGAGCCAGACGTACCNNGAAATGCAAGGAAAAAGATCCCCTTCTTTTAGATTCATGGCCGCAGCAAAACTGCTGCGGTTAAAGGTCCCGCCAAGCCAGCAGGTACCAAGACCAAGGGATGTGGCATACAGAACCAGTTTTTCAAAAGAATATCCCAGGGCTTCCAAAGCCAGTTCTTTATCCGCCGCTGATGCGGCGATATAATTCCCTGCACCTTTAATGACCCCATAGGTTCCCAGCTTTTCTCCATTGGATGATGCTGCCTTTTCCAGCAGACGAAAGGTAACATCTGCGGAAAATGGATTGGATAAGTTATCAATATAGGCGCTGATCTGATCCTTTTCATTTGCTGAAAGACCACGGTTCTCATAAGTCCTGACACTGCTGCGGGCATTGACTGTCTTTGCAACAGGGAAATCCATTTTCATATTTTACTGCTCCTCCTTTTTCAGACTAACGTCTTATAAAGATTGATTTTACCTGGTTTTTCCACGAGATCCGCAAACAAAGCGATGGCTTCCTTAAAATGCTTTGCCGCCATATGCTTGTTCAGCGCTTCCTGATCTTCCCATTCCTCAAGTATTGTCAGCAGCTGGGGGTCTTTTATGTCCTGCAGCAACTCATAACGGATGCAGCCAACATCGTTCTGCCGGGTATCCTGTACAAGCTGCTTTGCTAATACGATAAATTCTTCTACCTTTTCTGATTTGATGAAATTCTCCGCAACAACTTTAATCATTATTAGCTCTCCTTTTCGTTTTGTCACCAATTTTCGTAATGTACCCGATCCGCCTTATAGCGGTCAACAAATTCGTTATGCTGTCCATCTGGGTAACCGATGGAAATAAACGCAAAGGGCCTGATATGATCCGGAAGATCAAACAAGCGGCTCACATTTTCTGCAACAACATCGGATGTGGCAACGCCTAGCCATACGCCTCCAAGTCCCAGATGAACCGCTTCCAGGAGCATATTTTGCGCCGCAGCACCCATATCCTGCTCCCAACCGGTGGGTACTTTCAATTCTTTGTCATTGGCCAGCAAAACAAAGGTAACAGCGGAATTCTCAGCCAGTTTTGCATAAGGAGAGGTTTGAGCAATTTGAGCCAATCTTTCCTTATTCTTTACCACAATGAATTCCCATGGCTGCTGATTGGCAGCCGATGGAGCCTGCATAGCTGCGCGCAGCAGCTTATCAATTTTTTCAGGTTCCACTTCCTGAGTTTTAAACTTACGAATACTTCTTCTGATATAAATTTCTTCCATAAGCATGACCTCCTTAATTTAATTTTTCATTTTATTTTTTATTGTCCAGGCTTACAAGAAGCTTGTTGCTGATCTCTATAAATTTAAGGGTTTCTTCTTCTGTCAAAACGTCCTTGTACTTGTCTTGAAGCTGATTCCATGCTGTTATAATTTCACTTTGCATGGCCAGGCCCTCTGGTGTCGTGCAAAGATATACATTCTTTCCTTCCGCTTGTTTTACTATAAGTCCCTTTCGCTCAAGCCTCTCAAGCAAACGGGTTATGGTAGACGGTGTCAGATGCAGCATTTCGCCAATTTCTTTCTGCGGTATACCACCTTTAAGGTTTACAATATACAGGAGCATTGCATGGCTGGGCGACAACCCGGTTTTACTGAAGGCTTCATCTGCCATTCTTCCCAATTCCCGGGCGAGTTTCGCAGAAGTAAAAAACAGGCAGCCATTAAGCATACATTCCTGATCGTTTGATTCACAATTACAATCCAAAACATTCCCTCCTTTGTTTGTACATACAAATATACCATTTCTTTATTTTGCTGTCAAGTCCTGTATTCACATAAAATGAACTGTGAAGCCGGCAGCTCCTTTGCGGCAGTAAAAAAATTAGGGCGTATGTATATTCCGCCCTAACTGCTATTCCCTTCGATATCGTATTATTTTAAAAATCACTGACCAAACAGTTCCTCCAATTTATTCAGTGGAAATGGTGTCATAGCCAACGGCTTAACTGCAATGGACATGAGCATGGCTGGATTATCATCTGCTGCAATTCGATTTGAACTAAAGGTGCCGCACATTCGACATCTGTGGATAATGGCCCATTCGCCCCCCTTACGTACCCAAACACTGACCGGCTCCATAATTCCTTTACACAGGGAAGCACGGTCGCCAGGATCATTGTCTACATGGATACTTGATAAACATTTCGGGCAATGGTTTCGATGCCGGCTCCCGGCACCTTCCGGCACCACAAGTGTCCCGCATACTTTGCATGTGAAGCTCTCTGTGCAGACAGAATGCCGGTAATCAATTTTGGGGGCAATACTTAAAACGGCTTTGGCATCAGTCATCTTCTGAAAGGCATCATATCGTTCTCTTTTAAGTTTCTTTGTGCGAAGGGCCCCAAGAACCTGGCACCCATCTTCGTGAACATGGGTACAGTTCCTGAAATAACAGCCTTCTGTTAATTGTGCTATTTCAGGAAATACAACGTTTCGCTCCTCCTCGGAGATTTGCTGCAGGGCAAAATCCCGGAAACCCGGTGTATCAATCCATAAGGTTTCATTAAGGCCAGCCTCCATTACGCTGGTATGCGTGCTTGGCGTCGGACAGCGGGAATCACCCCCATGTATGAGAGTTGTCTTTCCGCAAGACCTGTCGCCAACGACAACCACAGTTTTTCCCTCAACTGTTTTAAAAAGTTCTTTCTGCCGCTCACGGGCAGAACCTGCAAATACAAAGCCGGCGGTATTTTTATACAGTTCCAGTTTGGCTTCTAACAGAGCCTGAGCGCTTTCCCCAATCAAANNAAATATGCCGACTTGAATTTCTGCACGTCTGGCGGCAATGATCGCCGATTCCAGGTAACCAGCCTGATTGAGCAGGTAATCTGCGGTCACTATTGCCAAAAGATACTGAACATTCGCTGCTACCAGTACATTCTCTTCCGGGGAACGGCGATTTCCCCGATATAAGGCGGTTTTTCTTGGGAGTACATGAATTAGTTTATATTGACCATTTCCAGCATTTCCTACTTCAACCTCATCACCAACAACCAGGGAATTCTTATTCGAGATCAAAGGACCGGGAAGCAGGCAAGAAAGGATTTCACCTTTTGATAATACTTTCACTTGTTTATTCATGATATTTACAACCGTAGCCTGAAAAGTTTCCGTATTTATATCCTTTTTGATTTTAATTTCTTTTTTCTTAGTCACCTATTTTACCTCCTGATCAGGAACAAGCATTGGAGCTGCACTTGCTCTTTTCATAAGTATTATAGGTTCTGTTTCTATATAGCGGCAACCGATTTAACGTTTCAGAAGCAAAGAAGCACCATGCAGTTTCATGGCGCTTCTTTGTTTATTGGTTCTTTAAGTTTTAATTTTGCAATAATTTTCTGTATACTTTTTGGCGATAAAAAGTAAGTCTCTGAAAGATGATCAATTGATATTTCTTTTGTATATTTTTCGTAGATCTCCATGTTTCTGAAAAGAATCATCTCTTTGCTTCTGGTGTTTTCTCCCCATGTTTTACGATTGATTTCTTTTCTTGGGACGTAAATATATTCACCGTCAATATAATCTTGAATTAAGTCTATTATTTCTTTTGGCAGCACATCGGCTGCTTTGATATAGCTCATTATGCTCCTCCCAATCTGTGTTTTCAGGAATGAGCAAAGGCTNNGAACCGAGCTAAATATCATAAAATGTTTCCTCCTCTCGTAAAGGTTATTTATAAGCGGTACAAATTTCTGCTTCATGCGGCTTCCATACCATCGTGAGCTCGCTTTCTTTTGTTTCCTCCTCAATCTGTTCCGTCAAAACCGTAAAGCCCTCTCTCGTATAGAATGCTGCTGCCCTCTCATTTCGTTTATAAACATTTAAAAGAAGTTTGTCATGCCTCTCTTTGGCATAACAAAGCAGTTCTCTTCCGATTCCTTTGGATTGATATTCTGCATCTACAAAAATTCCCTCAATGTAATCTCCGTTCAGTCCAAGGAATCCTAGGATCTGACCATTGGAATCATACACATAAACTGTTGCCTGGGGCAGTATTTTTTCAACTGCAGCATAGCTTTTTAACCAATAGCTGCCGTCAATAAAATGATGCGCCATGATATTCGTATCAAGCCATATCTTCATAATTTGTTTGATATCGGTTTCTTTAAAATCTCTAATCATAATAAAATATGTTTTCTCCTTTTGAGCAAAATAATTTAATTCCATTATATGATATTCTGGACAATAAAAAAGCAGATAACTCTGTCACTTAGAGCTATCTGCTTACTTATTGCAAACTAGCGTAAAAAACACGCTTTGCTGGTTTCTCACGGAATTGCGGCAGTCACCAGGCGAACATCCATTTATGTTCACCAGACGCATTGCCTGCGTAAATAAAANNTAATTTTTTTAATCAAATTACAGGCAGCCTGAGCTTCATATATCCGCAAAATAAGTACAACAAAAAACCCCTCGTGATATGAGAGCTAAATTTTATTGTTCATTATCTTAACGAATAGACGACATCAAGCCACCTCCCTTTGTATCATTAAAATTATCATAACGAATTTCTCTAAACTTTGCAAGATGTTTTTTTACTTCCGACTCTATTTCTGAGAATCAAGAACAAACAAAGATGCATCATGCCCCATGAATATTTTACTTCCTGTATAAGCTGTTTTGGACTTAATATTCCTGTATCCTATTTTTGTCATGACTTCCTTTAATTCTGTCTGATCAAAACCATTATGAACCATATCTGAAGCTATTTTTTCATTTTTATCAAAATCTATGATTAGTTAATGTCCATTTTCTTCTAAAATCTCATATAATCTTGATAAAAGTAATTCAATGTCTTTGATATGGAGTAACACCTGAGCCATAAAAATATAGTCCGCATGTAAATCTGAAAGGCTGTCTTTTTCAAAGTCAAAACACAATGTAGCTGCATTCTGTATATTAGAACTTGAAATTTTTTGCTCTATTTGATGAATCATGTTTTGTGATGTGTCCAGAAAAAGCATAGAATTAAAATCGCTTATCAAATTCATTCCAACAAGGCCGGTTCCACACCCAAAATCAATGGCACTCTTACTTTTAGCATCAACCAAGTATTCACGAATGGCATTTGATGATACCCTTGCAATCTGGATTCTTTCCGGAGTGTCATATATATCAGCTATCATTTCAAACTTATCCGTATTCCCCATTATTGCATCTCCAATCTACCTTATTAAAAATCCGATGTGATCCAGCCTTATCTCCAGCCATCTTTAATGAATAACAGACGGCGGCAGCCTTATGGCAGTCAATCGTGTGTTATTTATCAGATAGCCAGGCCCTTGGCCCAGCTGACAGCTTTAGATAAATTTTCCTCTAAGCTTTTTTTAGGCTCTACAAAATCTATTTCACAGAGGAATTCATTCCCGGAAAGCTCTTTTTTTAGTTTTGTAAAGCACTTTTGGGCTCCGCCTCCTGCATGGCTGGCAAACAGCGCAATCCGTTTGCCTTGGATTTTATTTTGGCTAATAAAACTTTTAATTGGTGGCGTAAATGACCCGGCCCAGATGGGTGTTCCGATTATAATAGTTTCATACTTGTTCAAATCAATGGGATCGTTTATCAACTTTGGCTCGTCACCAAAGATAACGCTCTTTCCTCCCCAAAAGTACTTCCGAAATCCTTCTGTTGGATAGTTCTTGCTTGTTTTTAACTCCGTAATATCGGCGCCTATTGTTTCTGCAATCTTTTCTGCAACGAATTTCGTGCTGCCAGTAAACGAAAAATATACAACCAGAGTGCTCATAGCTATTCTCCTCATATAATAAGTTTATAGCCGGGAAAAATTGGTTATAGGCTTATTTTTTGTGATATAGATGAATGGGCAACTTCATGAGGGATTCCTCTCCTCCTTAACTCATCTATAGGGTTAATGAGTACATTTCAAGTAAAATTATCCTGTTATTTATCATCTTCTTTCTTAATAATAATATTCTTAGCCTCAGCAGCCCAATCCCTCATCGCAGAATAAATATAAACGCCGCAGAGTGCGGTCAGCTGACTGTAAGAGCAGTCAATATCTTGTTCCTTTAACTGCCCGCAAAGCTCAATATAGCAGTTCATATCTTTGACCAGCTTATCGTTCCTTCTGTAAAAATCGTCCAAATGGCCAAGTAAAACCTCCGGCTCCGTGTTCTCGCCAAAGGAGACTTTGAGCAATGGTTCGTACCTTATCTTCTCGATCTCAGGTTCCTCCCGCAGCCAGTCTGAAAGCTCTTTCCTGCCTGCATCGGTGATGATGTATACGTNNCGATCTGTCCGCGCCCATTCCCGGTCTGCGTATGATTGGAGGTGACGGCAAGCCCCTCGGTCACCAGTTTTTTGAGAGTCGGATATATCTGGCCGTAACTCTCCTGCCAAAAATGGCTGTATTCGTTCTCTATCCATTTTTTTATGGTATAACCGGTCTGCGGCATGCGGGCAAGCATTCCCAGCATTACATATTTTGATTTTCCTGTATTTTCTTTCATCTGTGCACCTTCTATACGCTACATATCATAATAATATATCATTATGATATATTCTGTCAAGACTTTCTGATTGCTAAAATTCATAAACTCTTTTGCAATAGCCCAGAAAATATGCTTATCCCACTTGAACTTATAGTGATGCTCTATGCAATGATTCGGATTAAGTTATATTCTCTTTGGGCCAGATATAAGTGGAAAGGGAAAAAGGAGTCTCAGTTGCCAGAGCGCACTTAGAATGTATACCTTGCATAGGCCAACGCTTAGGTTGGAGCATGAGTGTAAGCAGATACAAAAATCCCGCTAATAATACAGATTAATCCAATGATGTGTACAAATAGAATGGAGTCATTCAATACCAATGCAGAAAGTATAATGCTGCTGACCGGAACAATGCTGGTAAAAACCGCAGAGCTACTGGCCTGAACTCTTTCAATCCCCTTAAACCATAACACATAGGAGAGAAATGAAACGAAAACTCCATAATAAAACACACAGAATATGGAAGAACTATTTATTCGTGTCCAGTCATAATATAGTCCATCATAAATTGAAAATGGAAGAAGTAAGAGAAAAGCATAAAACGTGATTATTGCTGTACGGTACAAAGCAGATACTGGTTTGCAGGCAACTTTACTCATAATGGAAAACAAAGCTTCGCAAAATACTGCAAGCAAGATCAACACATTCCCTTTGATTGAAGTAGAACCATCCGTTTCACCGTTGAAAAAAGGATACAAATTAATTATGAACAGTCCAATGACAACAAAGAAAATACCAAGTATCCGCTGTCTCGATAATCTTTCTTTAAGAAAGAAAAATGCCAGCAATGCGACAATAACAGGAGAAGAACTTGTGATTAAGCCGCTATTGGCGGCTGTGGTATATTGCAATCCCCAAAAGGTAAAAATGCGGTAGAAAAACACACCGAAAAGAGCTTGTAATAAAAGTATAGCATTTGTTTTCAGATCTGTTTGGATCGCTTCTTTTTTTATAAAGAATACCAGTGGAATCAGGCACATCATTCCGACTATAATTCCGAGCTCCGTCGCTAAAAACATTGGTAAAGAACCTACCATGATTTTGCTGACCACCACAGCGCTTCCCGCAATAAACATAGCATTCGCAAGATATAAATATGAAACTCCATATGTATGCATATTGGATTCCATTAGAAAACCTCAACCGTTTGTATATTTACATTAGGGCTAGCTGTCAATAGATAATATCGGATATTTTCAAGGTGTTTGCGTATCTGTTCCCCGGTAATGCCATTAACACCATAGACAAAATAAAGCACATTTTGGGTGGTGTCAGTAATCCGGGTACGATAATCCGGACCATTCAAAACGCTTGACAAAATACCTCTATCATCCGATAAATATAGGTCACCTTTCGTGAGCTGCTGCTGTTTGCCGGAAATACTTAGGTAATTCTCTCCACCAACTGCAATATCCAATGTTAAGTATCCACCTATTTGATTTAAATCATGGCCACCAGTCAAAAGCAGATTCTTTACTTCCGCAAGAAACATGGCTTCTACCGAAATACCAACGCTCGGAATCCCCTTATCTTTTAATAAAATTGACTCTAATTGCAAAAGTACAGGATAGGTCTTTTTGAATTTTTTATAGTGGGTAACATAATGGCATATTGGCTCTGAGTTGATAATAACTTTTCGATCGTATTCTTTGTATTTAGTTTTAATCCGGTCAATTTCATCTTTTTTCAATGTATCCATTTGTGATCTTGAGGCCGAAGCATTAGACATATTCGCAGTCATAATGCCAAACATGGCATCGGGGTATATTTCTTTTACAGCAGGTGAAATTTTAATCATTTTTATCTTCCTCAATTCTAATTTGATATTATAATAAATTATGCTATAATTTTATCATCTTATAAGTGGTTTAAATAGTTCCACTTTTATTATATTTTTATAGAACCACTTTTGAAAGGAAATAAAATTATGTGGATTACGATTGAAAGAGAAAGTGAACTCCCTCTTATCCGGCAAATCTATGACAAGATCAGGGAAATGATTTCTGACGGCTCACTTGTTTCTGGCCAAAAGCTCCCCTCCACTCGTACACTCTCTAAGGAATTNNTTAGGAGTGTCAAGAAATACGGTTCTTGATGTATATAATCAAATGATTGCTGAGGGCTATCTGGAAGCGTATCAAGGTTCTGGAACAATTGTTGCGGAAGGACTTCAAGAGTTAAAACTTCCCGTCCGCAACGTATACGAGAAGCAAAAAAATGCCAGACGAAAAGATGACGATAACGATAATATCATTGATTTTCGCTCTGGCATTCCGGCGTTGGAATTTTTCCGACAAAAGGAATGGGCGCGAATATATCAGGAAGTATGCAGCAACCTGCCAGTTACAGCCTATGGATATTGTGATGCATCCGGCGTATGGAAGCTGCGAGAAGAAATTGCAAGGTATTTGCTTCGTTCGCGGGGAATATCATGTAGTCCAGAACGCATGATCATAACTTCCGGTTCAACACAAGGACTGTCACTGATTGCTAATCTTTTGAATGAACATAATAAAAAAGTCATCGTAGAAAATCCGTCGCATCCGGGTCTGCGTAAAGTCATTACTTCCGCGGGCTGTATGATTGAAGCAATCTCTGCAGATAATCGAGGACTAAATACAGATGCTCTCAAACCCGCCAATGATATTTCATTTTTCTATACGACTCCGTCGCATCAGTATCCATTAGGCGGAATATTATCAATTCAAAGACGACTTTCCTTAATCCAGTACGCGGAAGAAAATAATTGCTATATCGTTGAGGATGACTACGACAGTGAGTTTCGATATGAGGGACAGCCTGTCAGTTCCCTTTATGAGTTAAACCCGGATCGAGTGATCTATATTGGCTCTTTTAGTAAAATATTGGCCCCAGCAATCCGGCTGGGCTTTATAATTTTGCCAGATAAATTATTAACTGGCTGCAAAACACTGAAAGTCTATTCTGATGTGCACACAGACGCTCTTACACAAAATGCAATGGCAGAATTCATTCACAGAGGCCGTTTGGATAAGCATATCTGGAAGATGAAGAAACATTACAGCCAAAACCGAAATCATATGCTCCGCGAATTAACGGAACAATTCCCTGATGGATTTGAGATTCTTGGGCAAGCATCAGGCCTGCATATGGTGATCCGGTTTCACAATGTAACCTTTTCTAAACAATTGGTGAAGGAAATCACTCGACAAGGTGTTCACGTATATCCAATTGAGAACTATTTGCTCGAAAGAAACGGGGAGCACAGACAGGAAATTCTCATGGGGTATTCACATTTAACTTTATCTAAAATAACAGAAGGCCTCCGTATCCTCAGCAATGTGATTCGTTCATACTCTACTACAGAAGAACGATATCAAGTCGCTGATCATGGCTAAAGCCAGGTGTTGAACCTTCAGCAGGATATCCTATTGGAAGCAATGCCACGGAAATAAGGGGTAACCACTTTTGAATCTGTCCCCGCAAATCCAGCGAAAAAGCCCACCTGCTTTTCAGCAAGTGGGCTTTGCATCCTTAGTGCGTCATATAAACTATTTACAGTATATCGCTACCGCGTCCCGCAGAAACGCCGCGCAGCCAGGTACGATTTTATCGTAATAAGCAGTAAAACGGGGATCATCCACATACATCTGCGTCACGCCTTTATGGGCTTCTTTGCTGTAATCGTCCCAATAAAAGCAGAGCCATTTTTTATGCAGCTCGCAGGCTTTTTGCGCCAGTTCACTGGCCGGGTCGCCTTGCTCAAACGCTGCCTTTAATGTTTCATCCAAATCCGCAGTCAGTTTTTCCAATTCAATATACTGCTCCTTGCTCATGTTTAAAACCTTGGTATTGGAGCGGTTGACGTGTTCATCTCCGTATTTTGCCCTGGCCTCCTCTCCATATTTACGCTCGTTATGGTCTACCAGCTTTTGAAGGAAGCCTTCAAACTTCTCCTGGTCACTCATTATCATTTCTCCTTTCATGGTCTTAATGGTCTTCTCGACATTGGCGACCAGCAAATTCAATTGCTCTCGCCTGGCAAGCAGGGCAGTCAAATGGCTCTCCAACGCAGAAAGTCCGTCAAAGTCCTTTGAAGCAAGAATATTTCGGATCTCTTCCAGCGATACGCCCAGTTCACGGTAAAAAAGGATTTGCTGCAGCCGATCGATCTCCTTTTGTCCGTAAATCCGGTACCCATTGGAGCTGACCCGGGCGGGCGACAGCAATCCCAACTCATCGTAGTACCGCAGTGTTCTTGTACTGACACCCGCCAGTTTCGCCAGCTTATTAATGGTGTATTCCATCTTTTCACCCCCTTGCTAAAACCACTATAAACTATTACGCAGCGTCAATGTCAACCGTTTTAAGAAAGATTTATCCTGATGTTAGAATTCTCTTCATCCAGTTCAGGCAATATCTATTCTGCTTTTAGGTTCTAACGATTCCCGCTGCATGTTTGAAATATTGAACCCACTCTGCTCTTTAGATCAAAATAACCGGAATCCATCATGATTGTAGGGTTGACCTTTAAAGCATTTGGTTTACCATTTTCCAGACAATCTTCATTCGCATATGCAGCAACAATTTCTCCAAGAAACATTGTAAAATCAAAGATTGGAATCGTTTCAATTACTTTACAAAGATAATTTACCGGGCACTCCTTTATCATGGGTGCATTTCCTGCATTATCGTAAGATGATTCAAAAATGTTTGATTTATCTGTTTTATTGCCCGTTGCAGTCCCGCAATAATCCGTTTTTTCTATATCATCGGAAGAGGGGATGTTTACAGAGAAGTATCCATTTTCTATAACTCCGGCTGTTGTGTAATGGGAATTTTTAAGCGAAATATAAAGTACAGGCTTCTGACTTACAACTCCATACGCTCCAATTGTGGCATAGTTTGGCTTCCCTTTAACAGAAGCCCCTGCTAAAACAGTAACATACGGTCCATAAGGGATATTTGCTATCTTTGTTTTTGTCATTTTCATTCTCCTATCAATCTTTTATATTTGTTACAACAGTGAAAATTATATAATAAAATTTTAGAAATATATAGACTTTTTCTTTCCGATAGATTATCATATAGATAGAGTGCGCCCATGGGCATACTCTTTTTTGTTTGATACCTCATGTCATGATTATTATACCCTCAATGGTTCATATCCTATTTATGAATGATCATCCCGTGTGTCTGACAGACACTGTTGACAAAGCAGGCTATGTACTATAAAATATATACATAAAATTCAACAGAAAAGGTGATGGAAGTCCGGCATATCTGATGCCATATAATCGGTGGCATGGATATAACTGGAAAAGAGCAGATAAAATCAATTTAATAGGTTTAAGAACGAGCTGTTTACACAGTTTTGTTTTTGTGCCTGATATTTGATTTTATTTTACTCTTAACTTCTATTTTATATTAAGAAGATTAGTCGTAGAGTAAAATCTACGGCTTTTTTGTTATTCAATTTCGAAAGGAGAAAACATTATGTTTAAAAGCTTAATTCCAATTTTAGAAAGGCCGCCACTATACACCAAAACAGCAGTTCCATTTTGGGATGATGAGCATATATCCAAGCAGATGCTCAAAGCCCATCTAGATCCTGACTTTGAAGGTGCAAGCAGAAAGTTAGCATTCATAGATGAATCTGCTATCTGGATAAAAGAGATTGCACCACCATCAAGATATAAGCAGCTTCTTGACATTGGCTGCGGGCCTGGAATATATGCGGAAAGATTTACGCAAACGGGCTATCAGGTAACGGGAATTGATTTTTCCAAACGATCTATAAACTACGCCATAGAGTCTGCGAAAAAAAGAAATTTAGATATTTGCTACTTGCATCAGAATTATTTGAATATGATTTTGAATAGTAAATATGATTTTTCAACAATGATTTATTGTGACTACGGTGCGCTGTCTACAGCAGATAGGCAAATAGTAATGACTGCGGTATATCGTCATCTAAAGCCTGGGGGAAGGTTCTTATTGGATGTTTTTTCAATGGCTAAGTATTACGATTTTGAAGAAAAACAAACATGGGAGATTTGTCAAAATGGGGGATTTTGGCGCAAAGAAAAATATATTGCATTTAACGGATGCTATAGGTATCCAGATAATGTAACATTAGAACAAACTTCTATTGTTTATGATACAGGGGCTATCTCTTACTATTTATGGAATACCTGTTTTACCAAAGAAATGTTGATTAAAGAAGCAATTGATGTGGGTTTCAAAGTATGCGAAGTGTTTGGAGATATTGCAGGCAGCACTTATCGTACAGATAATACAACTATTTCTATACTGCTGGAAAAATAAATTAAATTACCCTGCCGAATAAAAAACTGTAATTCGGCAGGGTGATTTATGAATGGCGGTTTGAAGATAACCGCCATATATGTGCATCTTTTTGCTTACGGTAAAATATTCCCGGCGCTAAGGTAAATCTCGTACCATTCCTCCCGGGTCAGCTTAATATCGGCGGCTTTGGCACAATCCTTCAGACGCTCCACATTCATAGTCCCGGTCACAGGCTGCATATGGGCTGGATGGCGCAGCAGCCATGCCATAGCAATGGTCGTATTGCTAACTTCATATTTGGCGGAAATTTCATCAATTTTGGCATTGAGGTTTGGGAACTTTTCATTGCCCAGGAATACACCTTCAAAAAATCCGTACTGGAAAGGAGACCATGGCTGAATGGTGATGTCATTTAAGCGGCAGAAATCAATTACACTGCCATCCCGGTTTACTGCCGCTTCATCAAGCATATTGACATGAAGGCCCTGGGAGATCATGTTGGCATTTGTAATGCTTAACTGCAGCTGATTAGCAACAACCGGCTGTTTAACAAACTTCTTCAGCAATTGTATCTGCATGGGGTTTTGATTGGAAACGCCAAAATTGCGTACCTTACCTGCACTTTGTAAGATGTCAAACGCCTCGGCAACCTCTTCCGGCTCCATCAACGCATCCGGACGATGCAGCAATAATGCATCCAGATAATCCGTTTTCAACCTTTTTAAGCTGCCGTCCACTGCTTCTAAAATATGCTTTTTGGAGAAATCGAAAGCAATACCCGGACGGATACCGCATTTGGATTGCAAAAACATCTTTTCACGAACGGTAGCATCCATATGTACCGCATCTGCAAATATCTCCTCACATACGCCTCCGCCATATATATCCGCATGGTCAAAAAAATTAGTACCTATATCCAGTGCTGCCTGTACGAAATGCTCCGCTTCAGACTTATCCAGTTTATTGATGCGCATGCAGCCGACTGCAATCGCCGGTACCTGCAAATTCCCTAACTTAACTGTTCTCATGACATTGAACCTCCTTAACAGATTTATAACCGATGACCTCTTCGTAAAGACCGTTCGCGAGCTCTCCTCCCAGGTCCTCGGCATAGAATTTCAGACCTTTTTCTATTGTGCCAGCTTGTAAATCTCCAGCACATCCTGCCAGTACAGCTTTTTCAGACCGCCAATAGGCTCCTCATTCCCAAATTCGGCACCTGTCGCCTTTTTAGCCATTAATTCAAGATTGCTGGCGTCGATGCCAAGTTCTCCAAGAGTTGCAGGAAGCCCCATCTTGTTGAAAAATTCCCTCAGGCGCAAAATGGCTTCCTGAATCATTGCATCCGGATCGCGATAGCTGCCTTTTACACCCATGACATTGACCGCAAACTGTACAAACATGTTGACATTATCCTTGTACACATACTGCATCCACGCAGGCGTCAGCACAGCCAGGCCTGCTCCGTGTGCCACGTCATAGATGGCGCTGAGTTCATGCTCCATACCATGACAAGCCCAGTCCTGCTCACGGCCCATACCCACTAAACCGTTATGGGCAACTGTGCCTCCAAAACCTACCTCGCACCAGGCATTGTAGTTCTGAGGATTTTCAAGGACAAGCGGTGCGTTCTTTATGATGGTCTTTAGCACCGTTTCGCACAATCCGTCCGTCAGATCGGTATACACCGTGTTGGTGAAATAGCGTTCAAATACATGGCTCATCATATCAGCCACACCGTTGGCAATCTGATTCTTTGGCAGGGTATAGAACAATTCCGGATTCATAACGCTGAGCAATGGCCGCAGGTGCGGGCTGCCATAACCGTACTTCAGTTGTTTTTCCTCATTGGTGATGACGGTATCGCCGCTTGCTTCGCTTCCAGCAGCAGGAATGGTAAGAATCGTAGCTACCGGCAACGCTTTTTCAATTGCTTTGCCCTGTTCATAAATCTCCCAGACATCACCATCATAATATACACCCATTGCTATGGCCTTGGCAGAATCAATCGCACTTCCTCCGCCCACAGCCAGGATTAAATCCACCTTCTCTTCTTTACACAGGGCAATTCCTTCATGTACCAGTGAAAGGCGTGGATTGGGAACCACGCCGCCCAGCTCTACGTAAGAGAGTCCGCTCTCCTTCAGTGAAGTGACCACTGTATCATACAGTCCGCTCTTTTTAATGCTGCCTCCGCCGTAATGCAGCAGGACCTTGCTTGCATGGGGTTTTAAAAGCGCACCAATCTGTTTCTCCATATCTTTTCCAAATAGTATACGTGCCGGTGAATAAAAATCAAAATTGAGCATTATCTTTTATCCTTTCTTTTGGGGTTATTTTATGTTTTTGTTTTACCATGTAATCGTATCAGGATCAGCAGAATATCCGCAGCAGCCTTTTAAGTCTGCAATTGCCTGCACATCCTCAGGGGTAAGCTGGAAATCAAACACATCGCCATTTTCCCGGATGCGCTCCGGAGTGATGGATTTGGGCAGCGGTAAGTATCCGCGCTCTAAACTCCACCGCACGCAAATCTGGGCAATGGACTTTCCGTACTTTTGTGCCAGCGACTGCATTTGTGGAACTTCAAATATCTTGCCCACGCCAAGGGGACTATATGCTTCCAGAAGAATGGAATGTGTCCTGCAATAATCCACAACTTCATCCTGTGTATCGCCGGGACAAAGCCGAATCTGATTGACCATTGGCTGGATCGCTGCCGTCTGCATAAGCGCCTCAAAATGATGAGGATGGAAATTGCTGACACCTATCGCGCGAATAAGACCGGCTTTGTGCAGCTCTTCAAAAGCTTTCCAGGTGCCGGCATTGGCTTCCTGCCACTGATTGCGGTACTTGATTGGGTTAGGCCAGTGAATCAGGTAAAGATCCAGATAATCCATATCAAGATTTTTCATCGTCTGTTTAAAGGCTTCCATGGTGTTTTCATATCCATGCATATCATTTTGAAGTTTGCTGGTAATAAAAATATCCTCGCGGGCAATACCACTTTCCTTTACAGCTATGCCGACGCTTTCCTCATTCCCGTAACCTGCGGCGGTATCAATATGACGATAACCGCATTTTAAAGCTTCTTTCACCGATGTGACGGCTATATCTCCGTTTTGTGCCTGCCATGTGCCGAAGCCAATGCATGGGACTTTTACACCGCCTGAAAGTTCATAACAATCTGTTAATGTTTTCACTATATTTTCCCCCAATCTGCAATTTGACAAACTGTTATTTTGATTGTATATTGGTATCATAAACCTTAATCTTAACTCTAAGTCAATATGAAATTGCAAAAATTCTTAGTTAAATGTTAAAGTATGTTAAATGAAAAACTAAATTCACGATTGCAACACTAAATTCATGAATGTAGGACTAAATTCAGTTTGTAGAAGTTAATTCATTCTTCATGAAGTTAGTCTTATACACCGTTTTATGTTATGATGTTTTTGGCAGTGGATCCTCTAATGGATTGTGAAAGGCTTAAATGACAATGAGTCCTTCGCTTCCATTTCCAGAAGAATTGAGAAAGACCCTACTACTGTTCTGAAAGAAGTGAAACGCAACCGCTTTTCTCCTAAACGAAGTGAAGTTTGGAAACCCCTTCCGTGTAACAGAAAAAAAGAATGTCAAATTCGTTTTCTGTGCGATGGCATGGATTGTACGAATCTTTGTAAAAGCTGTTACAAACCTGACAGAGAGTGTAAAAGCTGTATTGATATCTGCCCGGACTATCTGCCGGATATTTGCCCAAACATATCTAAGGCTCCTTATGTTTGCAACGGTTGTTTGAAGGTGAAGCGCTGTAATCTCCAGCATACTTTCTATTCTGCTCAGGCCGCAGAAGAAAACTATCAGGCTCTTCTGGTATCTCCCAGGAACGGTATCAACCAGTCGCCATCAGATATTGCTATGCTGGACAACTTAATCTCGCCGCTTCTGAAACAAGGGCAGTCCATCGCACACATCTATGCGAACCATGGACACGAAATTCCCTGCAGCCGTAAAACACTGTATTCCTATATTGATCTAGGGATCTTCGAGGCAAGAAACATCGATTTGCGCAGGAGGGTCCGATTCTTAATGCTTATTTTTTTTGATTTAATCCTGCAAAATCAAACGTTTCAGGAAATCACGATTTTAACTTATCATATTACGACTTGCAAAAACTTTATCATGTTTGAATAACAACAAACAATTCCATTACAAGGGGAGGAAATCTATATGGGTTATACCATCAAGCAGGTATCGGAACGCACAAATCTAAGCGCACACGTACTGCGTTTCTATGAAAAAGAAGGTCTTCTGTTCAATATCAACAGGAGCAAAAGCGGCATCCGCAGTTATACCGAAGATGATTTAGAATGGCTGGGATTAATCTGCTGCCTTAAGAACACGGGTATGTCCTTAAAACAAATCAAGGAATTTGTGGAATTAAGTGCAGAAGGCAGAGAGACACTCAAACAGCGTTGCGATATATTGATCGAACATAAGAAGAATGTGGAAGCTCAAATTCAGGAAATGAACAAGCATCTTGAAAAGGTATCTCATAAAATCGCCCATTATACAAAGCAGTATAATGAATACAACCATGGCGGATCCCATCAAAATTCAGAAACCTAGGAGCAGTGATCCGCTCAATTTCGAAAGCCATAACGTTTTTATGACAAGAGCCTGTCCTTTTATATATGGGACAGGCTCTTGTAGTCTTGTAGATAAATTAGCATCGTATATAAGCACCTTAGATTCTCAGCTTTACGCCAGGTGATGGCTATCCTCTTTATTTTTTTGGCATAAATGCTTTCTGCAATTGCATTCATCAACAGGCTCTCATTCTCCGGATCAACACTGGAAGTAGCCTCATCCAAAATGATGATGGGAGCATCTTTCAAAATGGCACGGGCAATGGAGATCCGCTTTGAAGGAAGTTAGGGATCAACCCTATCGCTGCGCGGGGAAGAAAGTGAAAGAACAAAAGCCTCCTGTTTCATGCACTTCCACTCCTTTGATTTGGTTAGCCAAAACTAACTTTAGTCTTAAAAAAAGAGCGCCTTGCAGCGCTCTCAAATCATCTGCCCACACAGTTGGCAGTATATCGTATTATATTTTTTTGCACTACTCTAAAAAGACCAAATCCCCTCTATTTGGACAACATCTTTCTAAACTCGGACGGCAGTTCCCCAAATTCTTTTTTAAAAACGTCAGATACTTACTTGGGTTTGTATCATATCAATTCAAGTTTACCGTCCATAATAAATAAAGTTTTTCAGCAGCCTGCAATGGAAAGGAGCTATCCTTTTAACAATTTCATTGCTTGANNATTGCTTGATCAATCTCTTGCTTTGTGGTATATCTGCCCACACTAAATCGTATAGCACCGAATGCAATTTCTTCTTCAACACCCATAGCAGCTAAAACAGGAGAAATGGTTTTTGAGCCAGAATGGCAAGCAGAGCCGGTTGAGGCACATATTTCAGGCAGTGCCGCCAATATTTGAGCGCCATTTTCACCCACGAAACTGATATTAAGAGTATTAGGCAGACGATGAACCGGGTCACCGTTGAGGTGAATATTACTGCCGAACACTTCCTTTAGCTGATTATAAAAATAATCTCTTATTGGCATCAAATCATTTTGCTCCAAATGTTTCCTTGCCTGTACCGCTGCCTCTCCCAAAGCCACGATATAAGGCACATTTTCCGTACCCCCACGCCTGCCATTCTCTTGGCCTGCGCCATGCAGAAATGATTCAATTTCAATACCATCACGAATAAATAAAGCTCCTATTCCTTTTGGAGCATAGAGCTTATGACCGGCGATAGTCAAAAAGTCCACTGGTAACTGGGATACGTTAATATCCACCTTTCCAATGGACTGAGACGCATCTGTGTGAAACAAAATGTCCCGTTCTCTGCAAATTTCCCCCAACTCCCTGATCGGCTGCAAGGTACCCACCTCATTATTGGAATGCATGACGCTGACCAGGATGGTTTCCTCACAGATGGCATCTTTTAAATCTTGCGGACTAACAGCGCCTTGCTGGTTTACCGGAAGATACGTAACTCTATAACCGTTTTTCTTTAAAAACGAGAGTGGCTCCATAATGGAAGGGTGCTCGATACAGGAAGTAATAATATGCTTCCCCTTGTTTCTATAAGTGTAGGCTACTCCTTTGATTACAGCATTATTGGATTCACTGCCGCAGCTTGTGAATAAAATCTCGCTGTTTTTGGCTCCGATTAATTCCGAAACCTGTTTTCTGGCACTCTCAACTGCACGTCTTGCAAGCTGTCCCAATCCGTAGCTGTTGGATGGGTTTCCAAATTCTGCCTCCAGATATGGANNATGAATATCCTCCTTAGATAGATAATATTGAGTAGTCGTTAACGGATAAATTGCCGCCATAAGTATAATAGAAAAAAATAACCAGTTATTACATGCTAAAGGATAATATTTGATATTTTAGCATTTTAGTAAATATAACATATATTGATATTGACGCTAATACCATAACGCGTACATACCTATTGATAATAAATCGTATAAAGGAGTGGTAAATAAATGTATGATATGACAGATTGTCAGGTTGGGTACATGGTTTACGCTATGACAAATGCCGCTGATTATAATGAAATTGTAGCTATTCGTCAGGAATTCAATGATAGTTTTACATTTGTTAAGGCTTACAAAACAGGCGGTCAGGGTACTGGAGCCCAAATTGTTGATCCGCTTAGTTCACAGGGCTCAATCATACTATCCGACGACGGACATTTCCTTTTCGTCGTGAACGCAGGCAGCAATAGTATCTCCAGCTTCAAAATCGCCAGATCGGGAGCCCTGATTCTTGCAGACGTGAAGCAGTCCGGCGGGTTTCTTCCAATAAGCCTGGCGACTCACTGTAATCTGCTTTACGTTGCAAATGCAGGAAACGGGAGCAGTATTGCATCCAATGTTACCGGTTTTCACGTGGCCGAAAACGGCAGGCTTACCGAAATCACAGGATCTGCTAAATCATTGAGTTCAAACAATGCCAGGCCAGCTTGCATTGTCATTAATAAGAATGGTAACATAATAGCAGTCTCCGAGCAGAATACGAACCTGATCAGTGTATTTACCGTTCAGCCAGACGGAACCCTCACTGGTCCTGTGGTCAGCAATTCCAGCGGTTCCGGACCTTTTGGCTCTGTTTTCTATACAAATGAAATCTTGCTGGTTACGGAGGTTGGAATAAATGCATTATCTTCTTACAAAGTTAATCATAATGGAACACTTTCTGTAATCAGTACGTCCGTTTTGAATTTCCAATCAGCTACCTGTTGGGTCACACTATCTGAAAACAGGCGATTTGCCTATACTTCCAATGCCGGCAGCCACACGATAACAACGTATGAAGTTGACTGCAATGGACATTTGATGATTTCAAATATTATCTACAGTACGAAAGATGGGTCTGGCGCACCAATTGACAGCGGGGTTTGTTCCAGGAATTTATATGCACTCAATGGAAATGAAGGTTCCATCAGCGTTTTCCTTACTGACCGGGATGGCAAACTCATGCGGACACAGGTTATCCTCGATACTCAACTACCGAATTTGGGTTCACAAGGTTTGGCAATCCTATGCTTCCCAAATAGATATTAAAAATTGTTTATTAATCTTTCCAGCCACCTTCGGCCTGATATCATTCAAACAATTCTATCAGGCAAATGGTGGCTGTGTCTTTGCCGATCATCCCTGAATCTGTTTCTTATATCTTTCTATATTTGTGCTGCGGTCTTCCAACCTTTCCATATTCAACTAATTTATATATTTTTTCTTCCTTTTCCATAAGTTCCAGATATCTTCTTACCGTGACTCTTGCTATCTGCAGCATTTCTGCAAGATTTTCCGCAGTATAATACTCTTCCCCACCCTGATCAATTTTCTCCCATATGACATGATAGGTGTACTTATTAAANNCGAAAAGGCTTAATCAGATAATCTACCACCCCATACCGAAATGCCTCCTGGATTCGTTCTATGGATTTATCCGCTGTAATTAAAATGATATCTGCATTAAGTTCCTGGCCTCGGATCCATTTTAAAAAATCCATTCCATTTTCATTAGGAAGATACACATCAAGCAGAATCAAATCCGGCTTTTGGGAAAGCATTGCCTTTTTTGCATCCTCCAGATTTGATACCCCTTTGCATAGGGTAAATCCTTCCACTCTCCTTAAAAACTTCGAGTTGATTTCCAGAACCATTGGATCATCTTCCACAATCATGACTCCAATCAAGTCCTTCCCTCCTTTCCATTGGAATTGTAATATCCCATTGCACGCCTTCTTCTGACGTTAAATGGATTGCTCCCCCGTATTCCTCAATAATCTTTTTTACAATGGACAATCCGTAACCCCGCTGCCCTTCCTTGGTGGAAAAGCCCTGTTCAAATATTTTTTCTCGAAGTTCCGGCCTGATTCCTTCTCCATTATCCTTTACCCGGATCATAAGGAACTCTTTCTCCTCAACAATCCTGATATCTATCCGGNNGATTTCCGATAACCGAACCCAGATCCTGGGAATTCATGCCCCAGGGCAGTTTATTCAGTCTGGAGCTTTCATCGATGGTTAACTTTATTCTGCATTCCTCCGCTTTATTATACTTGGACAAAAGCAGAGCGGACACGGCTGAATCCTTGATATGATCAGTAAGAATATGGCTCATTTCCGTTCTTATCCTGGCAACATCGGATATAAACTGAAGGGCTTCTTCATATTCCTCCAGCTGTATGAGCCCGGCTATGGTATGAAGCTTATTCATAAATTCATGATTCTGTGCCCGTAAGGACCAGGCCAGCTTTTTTACTCCTGTCAGCTCTTCCGCCAGTTTTGTCACCTCGGTTTTATCCCGGAAGCTGGCTATGACTCCGATCACCTGTCCACGATTCATGATAGGAATCCGGTTGGTTACACTTAGAGTATCATGAAGCCTCTGTTCATCATCGAATTCCGCCTTTTTCGTACTCAATATATTTGTCATACGGGTATTGGGGATTATATCTTCAATATTACGTCCTATCACCTGATGTTTCATTTCATCTTTATCGAAACCAAGAATCTGTAATGCCGAATCGTTCATCAATGTGATCCGACCTTCCCGGTCAATGGCTACAAGACCTTCATGAATGGCATCCAGTATTCCCATTCTCTCATGATAAAGCTTTGCGATCTCATCTGGTTCTAATCCCAGCAGCATCTTTTTAATATGGTTCGCCAAAAGAAAGGCTCCCACGCTTCCTGCAGACAGTCCTCCAAAGCCGATCAACATGATATAGAAAACAGCCATGTGCTTCGCCTTTTCGATCCGCGTAATCAGCGTACCGACAGAGACAAAACCGATCTCTTGATTATGTTCATCATAAATCGGCGCAAAGGCGCGCAGGGATTTCCCCAAAGTTCCGGTTGCTTCGGATACATAAGTCTCTCCCGGGCGTACCACACGGTACTCATCTCCTCCCTCAAACGCTTTTCCGATCATTTGGGGATTGGGATGGGAATAACGGATTCCCTGATTATCCGCCACTGTGATATAATCGATAAGCTCCAGGTTCTTAAGCTGCATATCAACATATGACGCAATCACCTGAGTATCCTTTTTTTCCAGTGCATCGATCACCTCGCTGGAATGTGCAACAAGCTCCGCCACATTCATGACATTGGTCTTCGCTTCCTTTTCGATATTCCTTGTCATCCATGAAGCAACAAAAGAAATAATGATGGTAATTGAAACAAAAACAACTGCAATGACTAATAAACTCAGCATTGTCTGCAGCTTCAACGGTTTTTTTCTATCCATGGCACACAGTTAATCCTTTCTCCTTTTATTTTACCAAATAATCCGGCGGATCACAATGTCCTTTCTTTTGTATAAAAGAATACTCCCACGGGATGCAAACATGTTATATTCTAGTCTGCCTCCGTGGGAGCATCGTATTCGTTATTGGTTTCCTGAACCGTTTTTATCCTGCCGCCTCAGTACTTCTCTTATTTTTAACCGCATTCAACTGATTCTGTCTAAGCTTTTTAAATACAAAGGATACAATAAACGGACAGATGATAGCCGATACCACGCAGGCTGCGGCTACTTGTGCGGTTGCTGCCGCTGCAACCACGGCAAGTGTCGGGTCGGCCACTGCAACCGCCTCAGGCGTTGCCACCGCATTTCCCGCCGTAGAACCGGTCGCAAGGCCAATGATCGGTTCTTCTTTAAACAGCTTAAGGAGTATGTACGCCCCGATTCCGGTGAATGACGCCACAATCCCAAGCAAAATGCCAGGGCCTCCTGCTTTCACGATTGTTTCCAGATTCATTCCAGCTCCCAGAGGGAAAGAAAAGAACGGAATCAACAGTAATTTACTGCTGCCCAAAAAGGCTCTCATATCGGAATCTAAATTTCCTAAGATCATTCCGATTACAATCGGGATCATCACTGCTATTAATGCTTTAAAAGGAACCTGTGCCAGACCGGAAGCTCCAAGAGCCACCAAGGTAAAGAACGGACCATCCTTAATTGACAGAAGAGCATATGCTCCCACATCAGTCTCATCCCCATACTGTGAGGCAAGAGATGCATAAAGGCCTCCGTTGCAGTTGGTTAATGCCGAAAGAATGGCTAACGGGGAAAGTCCAAGTACACCGGCTGAGCCAAAGACCTTTCCGACGAAAATACCAATTCCCGCACCTACGATAAATTTGCCTGAAATCAGCAAGGCTCCCTTTTTTATTGCCTTTGGAGCAAGCTTAAAATGAATCTGCGAACCGATCAGAAACATAAAACATGCTAAGATCGGCGTGGACGCCGATTTACTGAATAAGGCGGTGGTAAATCCTCCCATTTCCAGAAATTGAGGGAAAAAGGTATTGACCAGAACCCCTAAAAACAAGGGAACCACCATCATTCCTCCCGGAACATTATCCAGCGTTTTTTTGATTGGAATCTGCATATTTCAATCCTCCTATTTTTATACAAGCCTTTCTTCTCTGCTTTGTGATTGCTGCATGTGATTTAAAATACTTCTGCTATATTCTGGCTGCACCGCTCTCCCTTGCCGCCTTTTTTACTGCTTCCGCCACGTTCTCTGAAACCTTTTTATCCAATGCATCAGGAATAACACATTCCTCATTTAACTCCTCATCGGAAACCATGGAAGCAATGGCATATGCCGCCGCAAGCTTCATTTCCTCATTGATTTCCCTGGCCCTTACCTCCAATGCGCCTTTGAAGATTCCCGGAAAAGCCAGAACATTGTTTACCTGATTGGGGAAATCCGAACGGCCGGTTCCTATGACTCTGGCACCTGCTTCTCTGGCCGCCTCCGGCATAATTTCAG
>DJBG01000225.1:52215-77249 GCA_002429965.1 Hungatella sp. UBA5982 | reverse complement strand
ACATCTGAGACCATTGAAGAAACAGAATATCTTCTGCCGACGGCCGGAATTACCGGTGACAATCAATTTAAATTAGTACAGATAGGCGAGGAAATTACAGCTGCTTACAGCGAAACAGTTGTGATCATGGAGGATGTTGATACTGCGGCTGAGAATATCAATGCGGGCCTGCACCGGGGTGCCAACCTGTTTCCATTTGCCTCAGAAGCATTTATAAATCTGCCTTTAGGAGGAAATATACTTGCCAGCGGCGACACGGCCAAATTGGTTGTAATGGAAGCGGACGGGGATCCTGTAAGCGGCTATTATGAGGCATATACTGCAAATGAAAGCGGCCTGCGCACGGCACTGCTTGGACTATATCAGAGAAATCAGGCAGAATGCGATTATATCATGTATCTTGGTTCCAATATTACGAGTCTGCCGGGTAATATTTTTAATAATACCGCCTCGGCAACCGGTACCGGGGATATCACATTTGCCTCCTTGCGTGGGAGGCTGAATACTCTTGTCCTGACAGGGAATCAGGAGGATCCGGTTACGGACACGCCGGCGGCTTCTGCTCCCTCCGATGCCAGCCTCATCTCGATTNNGAGGAAACCGCCTCCATAACGGTTTACTCTACCGGTAACGGGAGCTCTTACTTCATCGGCGGTATGAGGACAGGTACCTTAAATGGCAATGCTGCTGTTACAATTCTCGGTACCAGCGGCAATACCTTCAGCATCCGGGGCGGTGGTCTGGGCACTTCCGCCAGTGCTCCTGCCAATATTACCGGCAGTGTGACCAGCACCATCAGCAATATGGCCACCGGAAGCGGTGGATTGGAACGCTTCCTTGGCGGGGTGGAATATGGATCTGTAGGAGGTCCGATCACCAATGAAATCAGTGGGAACGGCCGGTTTTCATCCTCTGACACAGGCTATTTATGGGCTTCGGCAACAAGCCGATTTGTCGGAGGCTCCCTGTACGGTAATGTGGGAAGCGATGCCACGCTGGGGAGTGCTGTGGATACCTCCGACCTTTCGGGTCTTTTAGATACGGGCGATTACGTCATCAAGAACAATATCGATACCAGTAATTTTACCTATGGAAGAGCGTGTTATATCGGTACCAACTACCAGTCCGGAATAGTAAAAGGTAATGTTATCAACCTTGTAAAGGCAGGTACGGACAACCGGGGATCCCTCAGTGTATTTTCCGGAGGCGCGGGTATCTACGCGGCCATCGGGGGCGCCTGGCAGAGCCAGTTCACGTATTATCCTTCCACCGCAAAGGTTACAAACGTGGAGGCCGGCCTTGCTGCAGCAAAGGCTGCTTCCGGTTACCAACTATATGGCAATATTACAAGTGTAATATATTCTGGCAGCATTTGCTACAGCGCAGACAATGAGCATTGGTTCCGCGGTGCCGGCTGGGGATATATGGAAGGAAATGCTTATTCAGAGGTTGGAACAGAGGGAATAGCCTATCTGGGAAACTCTAACAGTTACAGTTATTCCACCACCAATAGAACCCAGGGATACAATACGGGGTTTGATCTAGTCGGAGGCGGAGGAACTATCTCTTCCAACAACAGTTTTTGTATCAAGGGGGATACTACGCTGGTTACCAGGAATGTTCTTGCCCGCTGGACCTACGGCGGCAGCTTCGGCGGGGTGCAGGTAGGGGAGTCTGTACGGATTCATCATGGCGGTGTGGTTGATACCTGCGAGGGAACCGGCTACAACAGCTTTATCCATGTAGGGGATGGCCGCGCAGAAGTGCACGGTGGACAGGTGGATTGGTTTCTCAGCGGCGGCGGCTGGAACGATTCGTATCAGGATGGGAATGTAAGCGTCGAAGTTTTTGATAAACCAAATGTTTACATAAATGCTTCAATGGGAGGCACCTATGGTTCTTCGACTACCCACTATATCAGCGGCGATTCGACGATAGTCGTACATGGAGGCAATTTTTCCGGGACGGCGCGTGCTGACGTTTTCCGGGGGTTTTCTGCGGGCCCGTCATATGCCGGATATATTTACGGCAATGCAAGTGTCACGATCGACCTGCGCGGAAACCAGTATGGTTTTTCCATTGAGTCCGGTGACAGCATAAGTGGCGGACGAAGGCTAAACGCTGGTACAGGTTCTTATCTTGGTTCGGATGCGAATAATACGGTTACATTGAATGTTCTGACCGACAATTCCCAGACGGATTTACTGAACGGACTTAACATATACGGAGATTGTTCTCTTGATGCAGGCAGTGCGGGTAATACAAGGGCCGGGCATATTATCATCAATGTCAATGCACCCAATGCCATCATCGGAAATCTTTATGCTACGAATTACTCTAATCTTTCCGGAGGAACCTTAAGAAGAGATGTACAGGTCAATCTGGTTTCTGCGGGGACCATTACAGGACTTTGTGCCGGCAATGGAACGGAGAACATCACAAATGCCGTGGCCTCGGCAAGTGAACAAGCCGGTAAAAAAGCAGTAATAAACGTTGGACCGCAGTCTGCGGATACCAATGATATCCTGGGTGACAGGGAAACCGGCCAGACCCTTGACGGTCTGCCTCATCGGATTCAAATATCCACGAACGGCATCATCGGTTTTACCTCCATGGATATCCGGAATCGTTTGCTCGTCGCACAGAACGGTAATATTAAAAACGGATTAAATGCCACGGTATCCAATCACGGCACGTCCTATCATAGCTTTGGAGATGTGACCTTACATGCCGGGGAAGGAATGGAAGGTGCAGGCCTGGGTATTGCCTCTGCCGGTGCATCTTTCATTGCGGGTACAGCACGTGTGGAAGGTGAAGGCCAGGTATATATCCAGTCTACCGGTCAGGCAGACCAGATCGTTCTCACGGATATCATAACCACCGAAAATAACGCACTGACATGGCTGAAGGTGGGGAATGTAAGTGCGGACAGCAATCTGCAGACGAACTGGTTCGGAGTTAACAGCGGCTGGCGCGTCATTACCTTAAACCCGGATAAAGCAAAAGCAAAAGACAGGATAACCCCTGTGAATTTCAGAGGTTCTGAGGAATCCACCGGAAAAACGTTCATCGGGGACAGTGATACGCATTTCTCTGGAAATAATGGATATGCGGTTGCAATTCTCGGTTCGGTCTATAACTGGGAGGTAACGGAAGGATATGGCAAGGTCTCCCATAATGTTCCGGTATCTACAGCAGCGCCGTCCTCCGGGCAGTCTATAAGCGCTTATGGTACCGTTCCGGCAGATACGCCGTCTGTAAAAGGGTCCATTGCTCTTCCAAGTGCTTTGATACCAGGGACGGTTCCCTATCCGGTGTTTTCCTTTATCCCGGATTCCGCCTGCGGAGAACATGTGGAAGGCGTTGATATCTTCGGCTCTGACCGGTATATATCCTCAGCGCGGCATAATTACCACGTTGATGCAGGTGATGTGAATCAGATAAAAACCTGGACAGCAAGCGGTGACGACAAGGATTATAGCTTTGATATCAGAGCACAGTTTGCCCAGGGCGATACCCAGGTATCTGCCCGGGATGTCATTATCACGGAATCGGAGGCGGCGGCCATTAACAGTGCGGATGATGTCATCTCCTATACGCAGGCCAGCGGATCTCCTTTCTTCCAGAACAATATAACGGATCAGCTCCTTGAAGAGATCCGCTCATCTCTGGGGCAGGGTCAGACGTGGCGGTCCCATACGGTCAGCTATACAGCGGGAGATGAGGCGCTTACAGGGGGTCAGATACATACCGACGCCCGTGTGACAGTTGTGAGAGACGGGACGGCTGTTTCGGCGGACCGGCAGTATGCTCTCTATGCTAACGATGGGACGATGACACTGACCCAGGCCCAGGAGATAGGCGGCCAGACGGCTCTGGACAGCGGATATACCAAAGCTGCCGCGATTCTGGCCAATGGAACCACTGCGGTGCCGTCCATTGACAATGAAGCGATTCCTGCAATTACAGGCTCGACTGCCGCAACGGTTCCAAAAGACGTACCGGTCAGCTATTCGTATGCTCCGGATGGTCAGTCCCAGGCAGTTACGAAACAGGTAACCATACATATTAATGGTCCGAGTGAAGTAAATGTTACCATTTCCAAAAGAGTAGCAGGCGACTACGCCGACAAAACAAGGGAATTTTCGTTTGCAATATACTTCCGGGACAACAGCGGAGCCGCCCTTCCAGCCGGAACCCAGCTTTTGTATACGGGCAGCACCGTATCCGGTCCGGGAGCAGAGTCACCGGCCAACGGAACACTGACGCTTAACGAGGAAGGAAAGGCCACGTTCACTCTGAAACACGGCCAGCAGATTACTATTAAAGATCCTGTGCCCCAGGGCAGTGTCCAAATTGTGGAAACCGCCGATCCGAATTACAGCGTGTCTTTTACGGACACCNNAATACAAAAACAAGAAGAAATCAAAGCAGCAGGAAATAATTATGAATTTTCGGCAGAACCCTCGCTTGGAAAGGAAATCCTGTTTCTTCTGATTAAAATTGCTGCAATTATCCTTGCATTCCTTTTGGTGTTTACGTTTTTGTTTGGCCTTTGCCGCAATTCGGATGCATCCATGGTTCCGTCCGTTAAAGACGGAGATTTGGTGATGTTCTACCGACTGGACAAAAGCTATGTGGCCCAGGACACTCTTGTTCTGGAGTTTAAAGGAAAGAAACAGGTGCGCCGGGTGATCGCCACAGCAGGTGACACCGTGGATATCACGGAAGGCGGGCTTCTGGTCAATGGCGCGCTTCAGCAGGAAGCAGAAATCTATACACTGACGCAGCGTTATGAGGATGGCGTAGAATTTCCGCTCACTGTAGGCGAAGGAGAAGTATTCGTTCTTGGTGACAGCAGGGGAAATGCCACAGACAGCCGTATATACGGGGCTGTGAGGGTAAAAGACACACTGGGGAAAGTGATGACGATCCTCAGACGGAGAAATATATAGCATACGTGGAACGGCAGGCGGCAGAATGTCAGAATACTGCCCCGCCATCCCCTGTGTTTTTATATAAAGTACAAGAAATAACAAATAAGGAGTGAAAAACGATGAAAAAAAAATCGAATGAGTTACGAGGGAGGATAGCGGCCATGGCGCTTACTGTGGTCATGTGCATTGGGACTGCCGCATCCGCATTTGCGGCCGGAAATCCGATCTTTGGTACAGAAGACGAACCTGCAACGGCCGCGATTACGAAAAATCTGATCATGCCGGCAGGGACTACAACACCTGATGCTGTTTTTACTTTTCAATTTTCACCGGTAAGCGTTGATGATAGAACAACGTCTGCTGATTTAGATACTATGCCGGCCGTTGGTCCAACGACAATTGCATTCTCAGCCAGCGATACAGGCACTGTTTCTACCGGCACCAAGACCATATTAAAGCAGTCCGGGAATGTGCTTTCCGGCGTTTCCTTCCCTCATGCGGGCGTATACGTATACACGATTCAGGAAAATCCGAGTGTGACTGGCTATACACCCGGGGAAAATGAAACGTATGTATTTTCTCCTGCTCAGTATACGCTTGCGGTTTATGTGAAAAATGGCGATAACGGGCTGTACGTGGCTGCTGTCGCTTCAAGTATTACAGTGAATGACAGCGGTAACCAAACCTCTGATCCCGGCGATAAGGTGGACCCGACTCCGCAGCCAGGTGACCCNNACATCACCGGCAATTACAGTAAAATAATCTTTACCAATACCTATTCCAAAACTGCAGGCGGCGTTGACCCTACGGATCCGAACAACCATGTTCTTACCATAGGAAAAGCTGTTTCCGGCGATTATGCTGATAGGTCTAAATATTTTGCATTTCAGATAACAGCGACTCAGCCTGGCGTTGTTCAAGGTTCTGTTACATATAAGGCATATGTTCTGAATTCATCCAATCAGGTGGTTACATCAGAAAACAATGCCTCGGACTTACAAACCGATGGCGAAGGTTATTCGTATATTGAATTTACGTCGGGAGCCGCAGAGACGGTCAATTTAAAACACGATCAAAAGCTGGTATTCACTGATCTGCACATTGGTGCAGACTATGTCGCGGTGGAAAGTGCGGTGGAACATTATACGGCATCCGCAATGGTCGTAGAAAACGGGATAGGTCCGGTCCAATATAACAATGTGATCGATAATACGTCTCTCAGTATTGGCACCAAACTGATTGGCGAAAATCAAAACAGTGCGGCATTTACCAATACCTACAGGACCATTACTCCTACAGGCGTGATCATTAACAACCTACCCTTTGTTATGATTTTGATTCTGGCAGCTGGGTCATTCGTGGTTTTTGTAGTAATAAAATCCCGTAAAAAGCGCAACCATGTTTCCCATCGCTAGGTTTGGACGGGAAAGCGGCCGGAATACTTATGATTAATATTTAACATACCGGAAAGGGGTCTCATATGGACATAGCAACAGTAAAAAATATAGGCAGAAAAGCAGTAAGAACCGCAAACAGTATTGTAGATTTCCTGGTACTGACTGTCATCCTACTGCTGGTCGCTGTAGCTGTTTATGCCATATGGGACTCGGATCAGGTATATCAGGCAGCTGACGCTGCCCAGTACTCCGTTTATAAGCCAGACACAGAAAAAGGCGGCATATCNNGAACTTAAGGCAATTAATCCGGAGGTATTCAGCTGGCTCACGGTTTATGGCACGAATATTGACTATCCGGTAACACAGGGAAATGACAATGCGAAATATGTAAATACCAATGCATTCGGAGAATACTCCCTATCGGGAGCAATCTTCTTAGACTATTCCAACAGTAAGGATTTTCAGGATTTTAACAGTATTTTATACGGACATCACATGGAAAAACAGGCAATGTTTGGAGAACTTGGCTCATTCAGCAGTAAAAGTTTTTTTGACAGCCATGAATACGGCAATCTGTTTTATAACGGGAAAGATCACGGATTGGAATTTTTTGCTTTTATTAAAACAGATGCATACGATGGAGGGGTATTTGCACCTCGGGTCCATGGAAAAGAGGCGCAGCAGGCATATCTGCAATATCTGTTGGATAAGGCAATTTACACCCGTGAAATCGGGGTGACCACAGAGGATCATATTCTGCTTCTGACCACCTGCGCTTCGGATGCCACCAATGGAAGAGATATCCTGGTAGCTAAAATCATGGAAGAATGTTACACCAATACGTTTGACAAGGAAATATCAGGCAATGCAGACGGACCGGTATCGGTGGACTTACAGGCCGGCCTGTGGGAAAGTCTTCCCCGGTGGCTGCAGATCATGCTTCCGGTGATACTGATCATTCTGTTTGCTATTGTAATTTATAATAAATTCAGAAAAAAAGCGAAAGGGGGTAATGGGGATGAGCTCCAAAATTAAAATGCATATGAAAGGCACAGCAGTATGGTATCTGCTTTTTCTCAGCCTTTTGGCTATCGCATTTCCCCTGGATATTCACGCAGGAACGGAGTCGGTTCCCGTTACGCTATATGTAGATCAGGCTTTTATAAAAAACAGTACTGCGTCAGATGTGAACAATGTGTTTACATATGACCTTATTTCTCTGGATACAGGAAATCCAATGCCGTTTGGGAGCTTAAGCAGTGTCTATTCCTTTACGGCTGCCGGTACAAGCGTAAAAGAAGTCGGTCCCATCACCTTTTCTAACACCGGCATATATCGTTACGAAATCAAAGGGAATGCATCATCACCGGCCAGGGGGTATTCCTATGATACCCAGGTTTATTCTGTGGAAGTCTATGTGAAGCGGACGGAAGATGATCTTTCGGCTGAGATCATAGTAAAAAAAAGTGACGGCAACAAAGTGGGCGGTATTAAGTTTGAAAATATTTACACCCCTCTTGCAAGCGATCCCGAGATCATGGTAGACCCGCCTGTGAAAAAAACGGTATCTGGAAATCCATCCAGGACCAGCAGCTTCACCTTTTCCCTGACTGCCAAAGATAGAGCCAATCCCATGCCGGAAGGCAGCGTGAACGGTGTCAAGTATATGACCATTTATGGTTCCGGCGAAGAAGATTTCGGTACATGGAAGTATATCCGGGAAGGTACTTATTATTATACCATTTCTGAAGTAGTCTTTCCGGACACTGGATATACTTACGATAGCTCTGTTTACACGATCACCGATGTGGTAAAGGATGCAGATGGTCAGCTTGTGGTTATACGGACGGTGACAAACGGTTCGAATAAGCAGGTGGAATCCTGTACTTTTATCAATAAGTACAACGGAGGAGGCGGAAGTGGTGGTGGAGGCGGAGGCAGCGGAAGCGGCGGGAAAGGGAGCGGCGGTAACAACGCAGGCGGCCCTGGTGTCAAAGTCGACGAAAACAGTGACAGCATTCATTTTGATAATGCGGATACTCCGCTTGTAAGTTTTCCTGGCAGTGAAAGCAATTCCGGTGCTGGGACATACAGTCCGAAAACCGGTGATAATATCAATTACGAATTATATACAGCAATGCTTTGGACGGCTGTTGCCGTAGCGGCGGGCTGCATGATCTATTTAATCCTTGCCGCCGGCCGTAAAAAGAAGATTCAGCGGAAAGCTGATAGCAGTGAAAAAATGACAGGTGAAGCATGAGTAAGAGGCAAAAAGCAATTACAACAGCAGTATGGCTCCTTCTGATCGGTTCGATCTGTGTCATCGTGTTTTCCGGGTATAAGCTTAAGGAAAGCCTGCAGATTTATGCAGAAGGGGATCAAAGCTATGAAAATCTGAAAGAGCAGGTCCGCCATCAGGAAAGCAGCAGTTCTTCTGATGATGCAGAGGATATCCCCCCGGTCTTCATCGATTTTGAAGCGCTGAAAAAGATCAATTCTGATGCGGCCGCATGGCTGTACTCCCCGGACACCATAATTGACTATCCGGTTATGCGTGCGCACGATTACGACTGGTATCTTCATCATCTTCCGGACGGTACCTATAATGCCAATGGTACCTTATTTCTCGATTACAACTGCCCGGAGGATTTCAGCGGAGGCCTAAGCATTATTTACGGACACCATATGAAATCCGGCGGGATGTTTGGCTCATTGACAGAGTACAAGGAGCAGGATTATTTTGAAGAGCACCCTTATCTGTACCTGTACACAGAGCAGGGAAGTTATCGGATTGATTTGAAATATGGCTGTGTCATCAGTGCTGGGGAATGGCGGGACCGGGCATTTATGTNNTGAGGTAAACCGGAAGGCATTGTTATCATATGCCTCGTCAAAGACAACGTTTGAGAGCAGTGCAGAATATACGGATCGTGACAGGCTCCTTGTGCTTTCCACTTGCAGCTATGAATTCGACGATGCCCGGTACGTTGTTATTGGTATTCTGCGACCGGAATACGGAGACTGGTGAGACAGAGGAAAGGAGTAAAAAATGGTACTGACGAAAGAAGCGATTGAAGCGGTTAAGCTGACAAAAAGATACAGAAAATGTTATGATGCCCGGGAAGTTGATATCCTCCTGGATGAGATTGGGGAGGCAGCGGAAGAGCTGTGCCAGGAACTGGAACACCTGCGCAGCGTGCGTACGGAATACAACCAAATGAAGAATCAGATTTCAGAAGCTCTGCTTGCCGCACAACAGACTGCAAAGGAAATGCTTGAGCAGACCCGGAATAAATGCAATGACGAGCTGGCAGCAATGCAGCAAAGAAGAATTAAGCTGCAGCTTGAGATTTCCGGCCTTGAGAGGTATAAGGCTCTTGAAATTGAGAAGATCCGGAAAGACCTTGAAAGACTGTTGGGAGATCCTGAATCAGATGAGTCGGCGCAAGAGGCAGCCGCATCAAAATAAGGAGGAATATCGAATGAAAAAATATACTTCATTTCTTATCTCTGCGGTGCTGTGTTTCAGCTTGATTACCGGGAAGATCGTTTTGGTATATGCACAGCAGGAGGAAGTAAGGCTGGAAGAATCGGAACAAGTGGATAATACGGAGCAGGAAACGGCTGAGTCAGATACGGATCAAAGCGAAGCAGAAACCCCCGAAAATTCTTCGGAATCGGAAATTCCCGATGGACCAGAAGTTCCCGATGGATCAGAAGTTCCCGGATCGGATCATGATCAGACAGAAGAGGAAGAGCAGCAGACAGATTCCGATGGAGACGAGGGAAGTGCCCCCCAGGAGGAAAGTGAAATCCTTAAGGAAAGCGAGACCCAGGAGGAAAGTAAGATTCCGGATGAAAACCAGGTTCCGGAGGAAACAAAGGTCCAGGAAGAAAATGAAGGCAATCCGGATGTTGCGGCAGCCATGGAGGCTGCATACACCAGCTTTTACGATCACATCGGTGATATTGCCGGGCTGCTTGATATGTCAGACGACTATACGCTCATAGAGGGTGATGATAATTTTTGCGAAGCACTTGCCGTCTATGCCATAAAACATGATCAGACCGTGAATTATCCGTATGGTGTGGAAATAACAAGTGAGGCTGATTTTGACGAACTTCAATCCATCTATTGGAGACTGAATGTGGTAAACGGGGCTAAAAACGAAAAAGAATCGGTTATCCGTGTAACACGGCTGTCCGGTGTGGATGTATACGCCTTATCCGGTACCGATAAAAAAGTTTTTCAATCACTCAATACTGACAATAACAGAGAAAAAATCCGTACACTGCTTTCGGACTGATAGAAGAAAATCCGATAAACGTAGATATGAAAGAGGAGAGGGATTGTATGGTGAAAAATGAAGAAATACAGGACATCTGCCGCGGCATGACTGTAACGGACCGCATCAGCACAATGCTGATTTGTTTTCATGGAAAAGAAGGGGAAGATTTTTATGGTGAAATCCTTAACTGTTACATAGACAAGCCTGTCTGCTTTTTTGGTATCGGTGATCTGATTCTTAAATTAGATGAAATGTGCGACTGGATCGGTACCCCTCAGCCAACGACGGAGCCAAGGTTTCTTAATAAAAAAANNATGCGTATGATAAAAGAAATTTCCATAAGGACAGAGAGCACTTATTTATAAGGCGGCTGTAAATCAGTGCTTTTATGGCATGCTGCCTGCAGTCTGAAATCCCCTGCATCTGCAATCAACCCAGATGCAGGGGATTTTGTCTTCTATCCTTACATTTTTCATCAGATCCGGATTCCTCCCCCCTATTCCAGGGTCTATCAAAGACTTCTTTATCCGGCTCCATAACTATCATGTGGCACATTCTGTACCAAGGTATCGGTAAAAATACATATGGAAAATGATGTAAAATGTGTTACAATGGCAGAAGCGGAAAAAGGAAATTTACGCTGAGAACGTTTCACCATAGGAGAGGTACACATGAAAGAAAAAAAGTCAATGATTAATGTTATGATCGATGGGATCTCAGGAATTTTCCTGCCTATTATCAATCTGTTAAGCGCGGCAGGAATATTAAAAGGCATATTGACCATTCTCACCGCGTCAAATATTGTGTCGGGAACAAGTGAGACTTATCTGGTGTTAAATGCCATGGCAGACAGCCTGTTTTATTTTCTGCCTATGGTACTGGCATTTACCGCGGCAAAAAAATTTGGCTGCGACCCATTTACTGCAGTGGTCATCGGCGGTGTGCTTTTGTATCCCTCCTTAACTAAAGTATTTGAGACAGGCACTAACATATTTTTTGCCGGAATTCCCATGAAGGCCGTTATATACCATTCCGGCGTAATCCCCATCATCCTGGCGGTGGGACTTCTTGTATATGTGGAACGGGTGGTATATAAAATACTGCCGGATTTAATAAAAGGTTTTTTTGCCCCTTTGATCTGCATTGTGGTAGTTGGACTGGTCACACTGTTTGTATTCGGGCCAATCGGGAATGTAATAGGAGACGGTCTGGCTGCGGCTTATGAATTTGANNATATTAGGAGCGGTGATCCAGCCGATGGTCATATTTGGTTTTCACTGGAGTTTTGTACTGGTTGCAAAGAATAATATTTCTATAAAAGGCTCTGATACCATACTGGTTTTGATCGGGCCGGCAGTATTTGCCCAGGCAGGTGCGGCACTTGCGGTGTGTTTGAGAAGTAAGGATAAGAAGTTCCGGTCCCTCTGCTTATCCGCCGTAGTGTCTGCCTGTTTCGGAGTTACGGAACCGGCCATGTTCGGCGTGAACCTGCCGCTAAAAAAGCCCATGATCGCGGTATGCATCGGCGGTGGGGTTGGAGGAGCCATAGCGGGATTTTCGGGAGCTCAGGCAATGACCTTTGCATTTCCAAGCATGATTACATTGCCTGTTTTTCTGGGAAAGGGATTTGGGCTGTTTGTTGTGAGCTGCTTTGTTGGGTTTTTAACGTCATTTTTGCTGACGATATTCCAGCCGGGGGTAGCTTACGACGGAATCCCTACAGAAGCCGCATGTTAAAGGGGTGTGATCTGACTTTTCATATTCATATACGAATTCACAAAAAAATCACAAATTTATGATGTAAAATTAAGGTTTGTTTCAGGTTCACATGATAAATATGAAGCAGAAGCTAATTTTGAGTTGAAATGAGGAGGAATTTATATGTATATGTTAAAAAGGTGTGCAGCATTCATGACAGCAGTTGTTTTAGCAGCCGTTCCAATGACAGCGCTGGCGGCGACAGGGACTTCGATCAGCAGTGTTTCTCTTTACATATCATCAGAGATTGAGGCTGGAGAAAGCGGCGGTGATGTAACGGTCACTTCCAGTTCCAGTAAATTCAGCATCAATGATACTGAGGTTACAAATGAACCGGATGGTGAATGGAAGAATGGAAACAAACCCAAATTAAAGGTCACTTTAGAAGCAGAAGACGATTATTACTTTGACTCAGGTTTTTCCAAAAGCAGTGTAAGCCTCAGCGGATCTGATGGGACAGTCAGTTCTGTCAGCCGGAGCAGCAGTAAACTGATTGTGTATATAACGCTGGATGCTTTAGAGGATGATGAAAATGACCATGAGCTGGCTGTGAGCAACCTGGAGTGGGATGAAGGGAACGGTACAGCCTCCTGGGATGAATGTGAGGATGCCAATAAATATGAGGTGCGCCTTNNCTTCCGTGCTCACGACCACCTATACCAGCTACGATTTTTCAAGCTATATAACTAACAGCGGTGATTATTCCTTTAAGGTACGGGGAGTATACAACTCATCCAATAAAGGCAGTTGGGAAGAATCTGACAGCTGGTATGTTTCATCCAATGAGGCTGAGGAGATCAGTTCTGCAAGCTCAAGCGGCGTATCAGGGCCGGGAAGCAGTACAGGAACCGGCGCATGGCTGAAGGACAGCACAGGCTGGTGGTATTGTAATGCGGACAGAAGCTATACCGTCAGTAACTGGCAGTATATTGATGATTCCTGGTATTATTTTAACCAGTCCGGATATATGGTTACTGGCTGGGTCAACTGGAACTCAAAGTGGTATTATTGCGGAGAAAGCGGGGCAATGCTCACAAGTACTACTANNGGATGGGTATAATGTAGGAAGTGGCGGCGCGTGGATCCAGTGATAAAACAGACAGAAAAGGGATGACGGCAAAAAGGACAGGCAGTTTATCTGCCTGTCCTTTCGTATGCCGGAAAATGGATAAGTATCAGTGAATCCTCATCATTTCATTGGCCCACACTGCCGCCAGATTCACTGCCCCCCGGAATCCCGCAAGGGGAGGCTCATAGGAATGCCGCCAGATGTCATCAGGTGTTGCAATCTGCAGGCTCTGGTCCCTTTTAGCCATTCGCAGCAGTTCGCCGCTGCCCATAAGGATGCCCCTTGAATCGTTGGCAATCCTCTCTTTGGCATCATCATCCAGATAGGCCATATGAGGGCCTGCCATATGAGGGCAGTCACAATAACAATCGGTCGTTGTAAAACCGAAACATTCTTTTCCGTATTCTCCGATTCCTTGAACGACATCGGCATGTCCGGCAAGAATCAGCCTGTTTTCCTCCCTGTGGACCCGCAGGAAACGTCCAAGCACAGCCTGTATGGGTGCGATCTGCTCCATGGCATTTTCTTTTTCCTGCCGGATAAATGCTTTGTCAACGGGCCGGCCCCAAAGGGATGCCGCCGCCTCCAGCCAGTCAAGGGTTCCCTGTATCCCGTAGGGACGTGCCATCAGATAAGGTGTACCAAAGCGCTCTTTAAGATATTTCGCGGCGGCTTCGCCTTCCCGGCGGATAACAAAGTTCAAATGGGCCGCGCCCATTGTTTCCAGCTTGGAGATGCTTGTTCCGGAGGTCATAGTGCACAAATGCTCCATTCCCAAGGCACCTGATGCCAACCGGGCGATCTCAGCGGCATCAGCATGAAAACGAAACATATCCGCACAGGAGCCGATGATGTTAAAGGAGGGCTGTACCGATAGGGGCATTTCCTTTGGAAAGGTTTTGCAAAGCTCCAAAAGGGTCAATTCCACCCCCTTGTGTCCGCAGACATCAAATCCACCTGCAGTCAGAGGAATCAGACGTGTATCCGGGAATTGGGGCGACAGCTCCTGGGCCAGGGCTTTTAAGTCGATTCCGATTACCTCCGGCACGGAGGAGGGCAGCAGGAAAATCGTTTTTATACCCTGGGTTTCTGATACCCACTCCACCGCACTTGTCAGCCGGCTGGTATCGCCCATGGCAATATCGGTTTCTCCGATATGGGTTGAATAGAGTTTTCCGCCAAAAGAACCCATCCGGTGAAGAAAGGTTCTTCCGTAGGCCATATGCCCCATGCAGCCAAATTCCACCACGGCTGACTGGGCGATGCCTGACAAACACCAAAGTGCACCCATCCGCCCTGACAGGGGCGGTGCTGTTTTATAAAGTCCCATTGCTCCTTTCCTCCTTTCCTGTCCTAAATGCTCTTGTAATTCGTTCCAGCAGTTCAATGGTTCTTTCATACCCAATGTGACCGTATAGGTCCAGTATGGGTACACTGGGCGGATGGTTCTGACCCCTGCCGCCCCAATCGCCCATTACCAAATCCGGGCCTAATGCTTCCATGATNNATGGGGTTAATATCCCGCCCGGTCAGTATTTCTTTCCATTGAGTATCCGAGGGATAAAATTCCGCCAGGTGTATCATGATAGGAGACATTCCCAAGTCTGATAAATATGCCGACAAGGGCAGCGGCTGAACAGTTCCCAGGTTTGCGCTGATATACTGTAAGCTCTTTAACTGGGCAGCTGCCGCTTTCTGCGCTTTTTTCGCTTCTTTCCTCTGTCCGGCAAACTCTTGTGCCATCTCCAGACCCAAATGCTGTCCGATCTGTGAATAAGTGTTTTCTATCTCCCGGACATTGTAAACATCATGGAGGCTGGCAAAGGGGATGTCATACTCCTTAGCCATCCATTGGGCTAGAGGTTCCATAAATGGGGAAAGAACCAGATTCAGTCTTGCGTCCCCGGAGGATATAAAGTCATCCAGCGAAGAATCCGGCGCCAAAAAGCGCAGGGGCACATCCTGACGTTCCAGTAACGAAATCAGATGAGGCATGGGAACATGTTCCTCCAGGGCACTTCGGCCAAGGACATTGACAGTCATTCCCTTACTTCCGGACTTCTCAATGGTTTTTCCCATTGCCAGAAGGGTTTTCCAATATCCCGGTTCGTAGCCGCCGCATTTGAAATTTCCAAGGGGAAGGTGNNTGCTGTGTGCATGGGGCAGTGGACGCCTGGAAAGGCAGCAGGTGTCAGCTGTCGGACAGCCGTCATGCTCCTGACAGCCGACAGGCATTTTAAATGCTTGATATCGTTCATGACAGTCCTCCTTCCAGAAGCAGGCGGGCCAGGTCCTGATACCTCTTTGCCATATGGCTGTCAGGAAATGCCTCCACCACTGTTTTTCCCTGTTCTTCCGAACGCTGCACATGGGGATCCCGGGGGATATGAAAAAGGATGGAGGTGTCTATTTCATCGGCGGCTTTTTGTACAAGCTCTTCCTCGCCCTCAAAGTTTTTTGCGTTAAAAATCAGACCCCGCAGGCCGGCATAGCCTCTGGGTGCAAAGCTCTTGACTGCCTGCGCGATGTTGGCGGCAGCGTAAAGACTCATCATTTCACCGGAAGTGACAATGCACACTTCGTCTGCATAGCCGCCCCGGATAGGCATGGCAAATCCTCCGCAAACCACGTCACCTAATACGTCGTACAGCACGACGTCAGGAGAAAACACGGCATAGGCATCCAACTCTTCCAGCTTTTCAAATGCAGTGATGATGCCCCGGCCGGCACAGCCCACGCCAGGAACCGGCCCGCCGGATTCTACACATAAAACACCGGTTTTACTTTTGTACACAATATCGTCTAGTTCTACATCTCCCTTATCCCGCAAATTGTCCAGCACAGTTGGGATGTTTTTTCCGCCTGTTAAGTTACGGGTGGAATCCGCTTTGGGGTCACAGCCGATTTGCAGTACGGTGAGTCCCAGTTTTGCCATGGCAGCAGATAGGTTGGAAACCGTCGTTGATTTTCCAATGCCGCCTTTGCCATAAATTGCAATTCGTTTCATATATTAAACCCCCTTATTAAATCAAATGGTATGAGATGCAGGCAGGCCTGCCGGTCCGTGGGTCGGCGGCGATCTCTGCATCGATATGGAAGGTATCCCGCAAAACCCCGGGCGTCATGATTTCCTCCGGCGTACCCTGTGCAACAATGCTTCCGCCCCGGATGGCCACAAGAAAATCTGAAAAGCGGGAGGCGAGGTTTAGGTCATGGAGCACCATGGCAATGGTACAATTCCGTTCCCTGTTAAGCTTTTCTAACAGTTCCAGAACCTCAAGCTGATAGGCCATGTCTAAGTAGGTGGTGGGCTCGTCAAGTAAAATCAAGTCGGTCTCCTGGGCAAGGGCCATGGCAATCCACACTCTTTGCCGCTGACCGCCGGAGAGGGCATCAACANNCCCATGTGATCATGTCTTCATCCTCTTTTTTTAGCTTGCCCAAACCCTGGCGGCGGGGAAAGCGCCCATAGGATACAAGTTCCCTTACGGTCAGCCCTGCTGGAGCAGTGGGTGTTTGGGGCAATATGGACATCCGCTTTGCCACCTCTCTTGTGGGAAGGGCCTGGATATCACTGCCGTTAAGAAACACCCAGCCTTTTTGCGGTTTAAGTATGCGGCCGACCGCCTTTAATATGGTGGATTTCCCGCAGCCATTGGGCCCTATGAGGGAAGTAACCTTCCCGCGGGGTATCATTAAATCCAGACAGTTCACCACCCGATGTCCATCATAGGCAAGCCTTAATTCTTTTGTTGTTATTGCATTCATTTTTATCGCCTCGTTTCTTTTTCACGCCGGGACAGCAGGTATATAAAATACGGTGCGCCGATCACGGATACCACGACACCAGTGGGTAAGGATGCCGGCTGGATAATGACCCGGGCAATGGTATCGGCTGCCGATACCAGCAGTGCTCCCACCAGAGCGCATACGGGCAGGGCGATGCCATGCCCCGGTCCAACCATGCGGCGGGTGATGTGGGGAGCCATAAGCCCCACAAAGCTGATGCTGCCGCTTACCGAAACACAGGCGCCGGCAAGGGCTGCCGCCATGAGCAGAAGTTTTCTCCGCTCCCTGTTCACGGAAACACCAAGACCGGCAGCAGTTTCATCCCCAAGATTCATGATATCCAGGATCCCTGCTTTGTAAAGGGAAGCGGGAATCAGGATGCACAGCCAGGGCAGAAGGGCTAATACAAACGTCCAGTTTGCCCCCCAGATGCTTCCTGTCTGCCAGGAGGAAACAAAGGCGTATTGGGTATCATCAAGCTTAACCACCAGCAGAGTGGTAAGGGCGGATAATCCAGCCTGAATCGCGATTCCGGTCATTACCATGGATACAGGCGCCGTACCAGCACCTTTTTTGCAGGAAAGGAAATAGACCAGAACTGCCGCACCGCCTGCTCCAAAAAGTGCCAGAACAGGAAGTGTAAAAATGGAAAACGGTGACAGGGGGCCAACGAAAAGGACATAAAGTACCACCATAAGCCCTGCGCCCGAATGGATGCCTAACAGCCCAGGATCTGCCAGGGGATTTTTTGTAACTCCCTGCAAGAGACAGCCGGATACCGCCAGTCCGGCCCCCACCAGCATGGAAAGGACAANNCGGGGAAGCCGGAAGGAGAAAAGGATCAGGTTTTCTTTTTCCCTGCCGCCTCCCATCATGGCGTGGAGGAGGTCTGTGGGAGACAACCTGCTGTAGCCGGTGCTTAGGCTGATAAGCCCGGACAGGATAAGAAGCGCAAGACATGTTCCTATTACCACCGTGTTACGTACCATGGTCTTTCTTTTTGTAAATATTTGTTTTTTCTGCGTCATTCAGACAACCCTCCTTTTTTATGTGACAGATACAGGAAGAAGGGAACCCCTATGAGGGATGTGATAACACCTAAGGGCACCTCAAAAGGCGGATTTACCGTCCTTGCACCTAAATCTGCCAGAACCAGCAGCAAGGCACCCAGAACAGCCGCGGAAGGGATTATCTTTTTATAGTCCACGCCTACCAGAAACCGGGCCCCATGGGGGATGATAAGACCCACAAAGGAAACTGACCCTACCACCGATACAGAAATACCTGCCAATGCAAGCACTGCAAGTGTGCAGAGACAATGGATAAGGGTTGTGTTAAGTCCAAGACCTGTGGCAACATCCTCGCCCATATTCAATATGGATACATAGGGCGAAAGCAAAAACGCGCCAGCCAAGGCAGCCGAAACCACAGGCGCAAGAATATAAAACTGCTGCCAGGTTACGCTGGCCACGCCGCCCACAGTCCAAAACAGCACGTCCCTGCCCACATGAAAGCTCAGGGCGATTCCCTGGCTCAGTGCCGTTAAAAGCGTACTGACTGCAGCGCCGGACAGCACCAGGCCCATAGGACTCCTTCCGCCTTTGTGGGACGCGGCAATGCCGTTAATCAGAAGCGCACCAAGGGCCGCACCAAGGAAGGCAAAAACAATCATCATGCCATAGCTTATACCCGGCATAAATGCAAAGCACAATGCGATGGCAAAACCTGCTCCGGCATTGATTCCCATAAGTCCTGAATCGGCCATGGGATTGCGGGTGGTTCCCTGCATAATTGCACCGGCTACGGCAAGAGCCGCGCCAATCAGTCCGCTGATGAGCACTCTGGGCAGCCGTAAGTCTATGATCATAAGGTGCTGGGGATTCCTGCTGTCAAAATGCGTGAAAGCATCAACGACAGTATCCATAGAAATATTTGCAGTGCCTTGTGTGATAGAAAAACATAGAAGAAGGATTAATAAAATCATGCCGGAAGTAATGAGAGGGCGCAGCGGGATGGAGCGCCTATTGCTGCCGCTTTTATTAGGTATGTATTTATTGATCATCATTTGATTGTATGCACCAGCTTATTGGCAGTTAAACTCATGGCTAAGGGGCCAAACGTGTTAAGGGAATCATCAAAATAAACCACATTGTCATTTTTTACGGCGCTCATATTCAGCCAGACAGATGAGGCTTCCTGGGATTTTACAAATCCTTTGGCAGTATCAACGTAGTCCATGAAGATGATGTAATCCGGGTCCATTTCCGCCACCGCTTCCAGGGAAAAGGTCTCATAGCCGAAGGTATATCCTTTGGGCGGGGTGATGCCGAAGGCGTCGTAATAGCTGCGGCTGCCCCGGGCAACAAATGCCTTGCCTCCATTGGTGCGGAAAAGAGCAACGGTTTTATCCTGTTTGCTTAACACTTCATGGGCTGATGCTATGGTGTCCTCGGTTTCCTTGATGATTTTCTCAGACACATCTTCCTTACCCACAATTTCTCCGCAGGCACGGGTCTGGTTCTGCCATGTGTCACTATAGTCCAACAGCACCACAGGGGCGATCTGATTTAACTGGTTATAGATTTCGTCCAGACCTGAGTGCCCGGCAAAAGTTACAATCACATCAGGTTTCGCTTCCAGAACCGCTTCCAGATTAATTTCCCGTGCGCTTCCAAGATCCATGATTTTTGCGGTTCCACCATAGGGAATCAGTGTTTCATAGGTGTCCAGAGCCTGCTGCGCCGTCCCTACCGAAGCGCCTGCCGAGGCGGCAACGGGGGTGCCAAGTGCAAAGAAGTATTCCAGATAGTTGGAATGGAGAATGGCAATGCGTTTGGGCTGGCTGGCCAGGGTTATTTTATGACCACCGGCGTCCATGATGGTGCGCGGCCACGAAGAATCTTTAGAAACGTCCGGATCCTGNNGTTTTTGGGATTCTTCTGCACCTATGTTTTCCGTTGGCTCGGGGTTTGACGCCTCCGGCTGCTGATATCCCTTTGAACAAGCGGATAACAGTCCGGCAGATAAAAGCAGTGCAAGTAAAATAGAAATATGTTTTTTCAATGTAGCACCTCCTGAATTATTGGTTAGCCAAAACTAACTTCCGGTTAAATATATCAGACCACGATGCTTATGTGAATGGCTTTATCCGCAATTTATATGGACATATCCTGAATAGCAGTCAACAGCATAAAAAAACGCCCATGAAAAAAGTATGGGCGTTTCCTTGTACCTGGTGCTTATTCTTCCCTGAATTTGCTTGGAGGCACTCCAAAATGTCTCTTAAATATACGGCTGAAATACAGCGCATCCGGGTAGCCAGCTTGCTCCCCTATGGTTCCTATGGGAATGGAGGTCGTGACAAGCAGCTCCCGGGCACGGTTCATACGGTATGTCCGCAGGTAGTCTGCCGGCCCCATGCCCGCATACTTTTGAAAAACGTAAAACAACCGGTTTTCATTGACTCCGTTTTGCCTGGCCAGTGAACTTACGGTTAAACCATCCATGTAGTGGGTGTGGATGTACTCCGAAACCGATTCAAAAAGCTCCTGTGCACCGTATTTTGTTTGATTCCTGACACACAAAAACGTCTCCACCAGTGCCCGTCGGAACAAGGTTTCCGTTTGTAAAGCCGCCAGGCCGCCAGGCCGGTTGGAGGTTGCGTACAGATGATGAAGCATATCGTATAGCTGGGGGCTTTGCCCGACGGTTAAGCTGAAATGGGTATTCTTTAATTTCATGAGTGGTGATTCGCCGCAGGTTTCATAAAGAACAGAAACGAATTCCCAGTCTTCGTCTCCAATAACACGCTTGCGTATGGCGGTGTCGGCCGAACCATGGACGACAACCCCTGGTTTGATGAAATAAGGCGTATCGTTAAACTGGTATTCCGCGCAGCCGGAAAGCGGGAATATAAACCCTGGATAAGGAGCAGTCTTTTGTATACCCTTACTACCGGCTGGTATCTTATAACGGTAAACCCCTTGTACTTTAAAAAACGTGGATGCAAAATGATCCACAATCGTATTCAGTTCCATTGCCATGGCTCCACATCACATTCCTTAAATAATAAAAATATTGATAGTATCACATGATCTTTCCCTATCATCATACCACAGGTATTCTGTTATGAAAGAGGTATTCGCAGAAATATCATGATTTCAGTTGCAGGGGATAGGATATAGCGCGTAGAAAAGGAAATCAGCATGCTTATGGGAAGAACATTACAAAAAAGCTGTTGAGAAAAAGACTCATTCCTTCTTACATATCTTCATTGACAACAGATTACCTCCCCGATATACTGAGATGGCAATAGTTAGTTAAAACTAACTTGAAATAGGAGGATGCAATGGTTAAGAAAAAGTTGATTCAAAAAGCAGTGGCACCAATATTGACAGCCGCTTGTGTACTTTCCCAGTTTGGCATAGCCTGGGCGGGCGTAACAGGCAGTTCCCCGGCAATCAGAGAGAGGGGCATATACGCACAAGGCGACTGGAAATATGAAAATGAAAGCTGGAAACATTATGAGGTCTCAGGAACCTTAAGTGCCGGCTGGATCCAAAAGGCATCGGGCTGGTATTATCTTCGCCCGGAAGACGGAACCATGATGACAGGTTGGTTTCAGGATGAAAAGGGAATAAGGTACTATCTGAACACTTCCAATGATGGTACAGTGGGCCAGATGCGCTCCGGCTGGTACCAGGATGGAAACGGAACATGGTACTTTTTTAATACGGCTAATGAGGAAACCTTTGGGGCCATGAAGACAGGGTGGCAGTGGATTGACGGATATTGCTATTATTTTAATGCTGCTGACGGAACAGACATGGGAAAGATGTATACAGGCCAGACAACCCCGGATGGATATTTTGTGAATGGAGAAGGCCGCTGGGCAGAGTCTGACGGTAACGTCCATTATGAGGCGGGAAGAGGCTTAGCTTCAACGCCTGCAGCAGAAAACACAAAGAAAACAGCATCTTCCGGTGGGGGAAGCAGTTCCTCTGGCAGAAACGGTTCCTCAGGTGGAGGCAGTTCCTCCGGCAATGAGAATAACGGAAGCGGTACCAGCGGGAATGGGGGCAATCAAAACGAAGAAAGCAGCAACCAGGAAGGTAAGGCGGTTTTTGTCAATGAGGAAAAGACAAAGCTGATAGACTTAGGCTGGATACAATATGCAGTAATTGCATTCCAGGAAGGAAAGATAGACGATTATACCATTGATGTAGATGGGACAGATATTACGGATGTATGCACTAACGTAGACGATGACGGAACTGTGGTCAAATGGCAGACGACCTCATGGAAGCCGGGTACCATTACAGTTACCAGGATTTCTGACGGCAAAGAGCAGGGCGTAAAGGTTGGAAAGGGCTCTTTGGCAGAAGCGCCGGAGAGAGGCAGCCTTGATTCGGCTCCCGGCGTGATCCTGACCAACGGATCGATATCTGTCTTTGACTATTGGCTGGATAATTACGATAAAGACGGCAATGTACGCGTAAGACCTGAGAAGACTACTTTTCAGTTAAGCGGAGAGAGTCAGGAGGTTTCTCCTGAGGTGCCTGCCGATTATTACATACCTGATACCATGATTGATAAAGATGGAAAGGGCAGGATCCAGCTTAAGATGTCGTTAAAGACTCTGGCGCAGGAAAATTGGTTTGACCAGTTAAAAACCATTAAGGCTCTGGATTCTGAGAACTCTATTTTAAACAAGAACCTTGTTTTTACTACTGCAATCGAATCTGAATATGGAAAAACAGGGGTGATTACGATCCAGCTGCCTCAGACAAACCTTTTTGCCCGGGGGCGTTATCAGCTGAATCTGTCTTCCGGATCCAGCAAGGCAACCATGAATGTGCCTCTTCATCTTGTGGACAACAGGCTTTTTGTGATGAACTTAAATGCCCTGAACCCGAGTCCAAAGCAAGGAGAAGACTTTGCCTTTGAAATTGTGGGACCGGATGGTGAAAGCTTTGGAACAGAGATCCTGTCTCCGATTTACAGGGTAGATCTGACTACGCCGTCAGGAAACGTGAAGTCTCTTACAAAAATAAACCAATGGTACGAGATTGGCCCCATGCTTCATATCTGCGGTACAGATACGGATGGCAATGTGATTACTGATGAAAGCGGCATATATACGGTTACGGCANNTCAATTCCCAGGTTGGGACAGATGACATTAAAATCTTTGCAATGGCAGAACCTTACGGTATTGACGCCATGTCAAGCGCTACTGTTGTCATACCGGATGGCGGCGGTACCGGAGGCTCTGGTACTTCCGGAGGTTCAAAGATGAACGGATTCCTGATATTTGACCATGACCTGCTGGCAAATGCATTGATCTTACATGAGATCAACGATGTAAGTGAGGACAGCGAGGCGGTAGTGCAGTGGTGGTATGACCAGAAGGCACTGGCGGTTATGGATGAAAACGCTGAAATTTTTTATGATTTTACCCATTATTTAAATGCGGTTAAAGATGGAAAGCTGGGGACAGGAGAATATCTTTCCTTTGAAAAATATAAAGAGATCCAGACCGGAGGAGAGACTGGAAACCTCCCATACCAGATCAAGAGGGTCCTGGAAGACGGAAAATTAGGAACTGTTGAAAGCCTTCTCTCTATGGTAGGAAAGACAGCGCCTGCCCTTAAGGGAACAGAAGGAAAGCTGGGTGAGGATCTGGTGCTGACCTCTGATAAGGATTTAGAATATATTTCGAAGATAACAGCCCTTTATCTGGATGATTCTGCAATCGCTCTTAGAAGTGACGGTTACATTACAGCTTATAAGATCAGCGAGGCAAAGGAAAACGTTACCATTCTGTCGAAAACTGAAGGAACAGGCGGCGGTACGATCCAGCTTACGGAAGGAGAACACAAGCTGCGCATTGTGGCAGAGGGATACAAGGAGCAGACAGTTGTTTTACATGTGGTTAAGGAATTGGAAAGGTTTAAACTTTCTCTGGCTGATAACCCTGATAAGGCAGAGGCTGAGGAAGCGGCAGCTTACCATGTAGGACAGATGGTTACCATCAATGCTGCAGCCGATGAAGACGATGAAAGCCAGAAGAAGCTTCGCGGTGACTTTATGAAGAACTTAACAGGGGTGACCCTGACCGACCCGGAAGATAATACAAGGAAAGTGCTTTCCAAGGAACAGGGCGGAATGTTCAGCCAGGACAATTATGAAAAAGAAGATTATTCTTTCGCACTTCAGAAAAATCTGTTTCAGAAGGCCGGGCGGTATACGGTTCTGGTGACTGCTGAAGGGTACACTGCCAAGACCCTGACCTTTGAAATCCAAAAAGCTGCAGGGAAACCAGTCGAAAATGAAAAATCAGCTCCTGATGTGCAAACGTCAAATTACGTGAAAGCAACGAACTGGGATCCGGCATATTATCGTGTAACCTTTGACGCAACAGATGAGAAGGCGGCAAAAGAGTACCTGAATGCAGATAAAACAGTGATAGTTAACGGAATTCCTTATAAAAAGGCCATATTGTTGTCCAGTTCCAGACAAAATGAATTTAAAGTATCTAAGGATGAATCCTATGGAGTTGTGAAATATCTTGACTTCACGGCAGATGGCTTTACAGAAGAAGAAAATGAAGTGGTTATTGAGGTAAATGGCTACGAGACATTGACATTCATCGTCGAGTTATATGACCCTGAAACAGATATGGAAGGAAAGAGTGATCCTGAAGCCCTTAAGGAAGAGGTTGCAGAAACCAAGAAAGACAAGGCAGAAGAAACAAAGGAAGAACCGGTGGATACCGAGGAAGAGAAAACAGAAGA
>DJBG01000225.1:0-52159 GCA_002429965.1 Hungatella sp. UBA5982 | reverse complement strand
GACAGCCTGGGAAAAAAGCCGGAGGAAGAAGTGTAAATTATAAAAATTGCTGATGCGGCAGTCAAAGAATAAAAAGGTGGATTAAAAGACAGTGTAAAAGAGGGGTATTTTACCCCTCTTTTACAAAATGTAATTGTAAATGTATTCACCCGTTTTTCAAGAAGCGATATTCTGGAAAAATATTTTCAGACAAAGCGTTTGCCAGATAAAGTATCGGTGAAACAATGCACAGCTCACGATGCTCATCACCACCAGATCCATGGGAAAGAAGTGATCGTACAATAAAACAGAAACAGGACCGGAGCGGATGGCAGCCATACCGTGCATAAGAAACGAATTGACAGAAATCTCTAGTCAAGAGTATAATCGATTCATAACAAAATACAAGTAATATGAATTGAAGGTAAGGAATATGGATTATATGAAAAGTAACAGCCAGCCGTTTTCCGCTGATTATGTTTTCCTCAACATCAGAAAACGTATTTTGAAGCTGGAATTAGAGCCTGGAACCAGGATCAGTGAAAATCAGATGGCAGAAGAATACGGGGTGTCAAGAACCATCATCCGTAACTCCTTTGCAAGGCTGAATCAGCTTGGGCTTCTTACGGTATACCCTCAGAGAGGAACTTATGTAAGCCTGATCGATCTAAAACTCATCGGAGACCTGTTGATTTTAAGGACTGCCGTGGAAAAGGAAGAGCTTTACGAGCTGTTGTCCCAGAGGGACGAAGAGAAAATTAAAAAACTGGTAAAAGAACTGGAGGATAATTTAGAAAAACAGGAGTCCTATCGGAATGTTGAAGGATATGACCTGGAGTTTCAAAAGCTGGATTCGGCATTCCACCGGGCCATTGCGGAAAGTGTGGAACGGTATAATCTTATAAAATTGCTGGAGGATTTAATGCTCCACATTTCAAGATGGCGGAATTTTGACGTGGCACTTGGCAAAAGGATGCCTTGCCTGATCGATGAACATCGGAAAATTGTTGACGAAATCAAAGGCGGCGATTTTGCCAAAGCCCAGCAGGCTATGGCAGATCATCTGGAAACCATATCCGAAATCAGGACTAAAGCAAAGGAAAAGTATCCACAGTATTTCTTAAACATTTAATCCGGCTGGATAAGAATAAATGGTCAGAAATCCTCAGTCATTTGAGGTTCAAGCCGTTTGCAGCAAAAACAGCCGATTATTTGTTTATAAGAAAAAGATCGTCACAAATTAGACGATTACAAAAGGAGAAGGAGAAGAGCATTGCTTGAATCAGGTTCCATATAATATCTAAACAATATCCTGATTTAAAAAAAGTTATTGACAAATTCGACAAATTTTGATAATCTATGCATGAAAAAGTGTATCTTATTACATTTAATTTTTTATATTAACTTGTATACAAGGATACACTTTTCCATACAGCAACTTGTATACATGTATACATATATATTTTTTCGAAAAGATTGTTATAAAATAGACAAAGAAAGGAAGCAACCATGTTTACTTTAGGTGTTGACATAGGCTCTACCACCTCCAAAGCAGTCATTCTGAAAGAAGGACAGGAGATTCTGGCTACTTCCCTGATTGGGGCAGGGACAGGAACCGACGGGCCGGGCCGGGCAATAGAGGCAGTACTTGCCGCAGGGAGCCTGAAGCTGGAAGAGATAACTTCTGTTTATGCCACCGGTTACGGAAGGAAGCTGTTAAAAAATGCCGATGGAGAGATGAGTGAGCTAAGCTGCCATGCAAGGGGGGTCCATCATCTGCTTCCGGATGTACGGACCATCATCGACATCGGCGGTCAGGATGCAAAAGTACTTTCCCTGGGTGCCGACGGGCGCTTAACGGAATTTTTGATGAATGACAAATGTGCGGCAGGGACCGGACGGTTTCTGGACGTCATGGCAGGAATCCTGCAGCTGAGGATTGATGATTTAGAAAAGCAGGCGGCCCTGTCTAAGCATCCGGTCAAAATATCCAGTACCTGTACTGTATTTGCCGAATCCGAGGTCATTTCCCAACTGGCAAACGGAGTCGAGATTCCGGACCTGGTTGCCGGAATCTGCCAGTCCGTAGCCAGCAGAGTGGCGGCTCTTGCGAAACGGATCGGTGTGAAAGAAATGTTGTGTATGAGCGGCGGCGTTGCCCAAAATGGCGGAGTACGAAAAGCCATGGAGCAGGAGCTGGGTCTTGAAATTACCTATTCGCCAATGGCCCAGCTCATGGGTGCTTTAGGAGCAGCGCTTTACGCTTATGATAAATCATAAAAGGAGGAATTTTTCATGGGTGAAGGAGAAACAAAACCAAAATTTACCATTGACCCCAATTCAGCCAAGTTTAAGCTGAATGAGATCGTGGCAAAGCATTACAAGGAGATCCAGGAGGCAAAGGACAGGGGAGAAAAAATCGGCTGGTGCGCCAGCAATTTCCCTCAGGAAATTTTCCAGACTCTGGGCATTAAAGTGTGCTATCCCGAGAATCAGGCGGCAGCCATTGCTGCGAGAGGAGCCGGGCAGCGGTTATGTGAAATTTCTGAGGCGGAAGGGTATTCCAATGACATCTGTGCTTATGCAAGAATCAGCCTGGCACATATGAAAACGGGGGAAACTCCGGAACAGAACATGCCTCTTCCAGACTTCGTGCTTTGCTGCAATAACATCTGCAACTGCATGATCAAATGGTATGAGAACATTGCAAAAGAACTGAATATACCGCTTATCCTCATTGACATTCCCTTTAATCCTGATTACGAGGTCTCAGATGCCCAGGTCGATTATGTCAAGAGCCAGTTTCTGGCGGCAATTGAACAGCTGGAGGAGATCACAGGTAAAAAGTGGAGTGATGAAAAATTCAGGGAGATCATGGAAATCTCAAACAGGACTTCCAGAGCATGGCTGGAGGCGACATCTTATACCAAATATACCCCTTCCCCTCTTAATGGCTTTGACCTGCTAAACCATATGGCAGTAGCCGTCTGTGCCAGGGGAACCGTTGAAGCGGCCGAGGCCTTTGAAACCCTGTTGGAAGAATACAAAAAGGCGGTGAAAGAGGGAACCAGTACCTTCCGTGCAGAGGAGAAATACCGGATCATGTTTGAAGGAATCGCCTGCTGGCCTCATTTAAGAGCCACGGCTACCGGCTTAAAATCCAGGGGAATCAACATGGTGGCAACTATTTATGCCGATGCCTTTGGATTCATCTACGATGATTTTGACGGTCTGATCCGTGCCTATTGCAACGTACCCAATGCCATGAACTTAGAGCATGCCCGGGATAAGAGAGAAGCAATTGTAAACAAGACCCGTGCAGAAGGGCTTCTGGTACATACCAACCGGTCCTGTAAGCTTTGGAGCGGCTTCATGTATGAGATGAGCCGCCAGATCGGAGAGGACTGCCGGATACCGGTCACCTCATTTGACGGCGACCAGGCAGATCCCCGAAACTTCTCGGGAGCACAGTATGAAACAAGAGTTCAGGGGCTGACGGAAATCATGGAATCCAACAAGAGGGGGTAAGACTGATGGCAACATTGAATGAATTATTAGAAAATTTTCATGAAATTGCGTGTTTACCGAAAAAACGGTTGAATGCTTATGTGGAACAGGGAGAAAAGGTTGTGGCCTGTGTTCCTGTCTACACTCCGGAGGAGCTGATCCACTCCATGGGGCTTGTTCCTATGGGAGCATGGGGAGCGGATATTGAGCTGAAAGAGTCAAAAAAATATTTTCCTGCATTTATCTGTTCCATCATGCAAAGCATTCTGGAGCTGGGAATTAAGGGAGAATACAAAGGCATTTCAGCCATTGTGATTCCTTCCCTCTGTGACTCTTTAAAATGTCTGGGGCAGAACTGGAAATATGCGGTGAAGGACATTCCTTTTATCCCCATGACCTATCCACAGAACCGGAAGCCGGAGGCAGGGAAAAAATTCACCAAAGCTTCCTATGAGCGTGTTATAAGAGACTTGGAGGCAGCGACCGGTGCAAAATTCAGCGAAGCTTCTCTGGCACGGTCCAATGAAATCTACAATGAACATAATGCGGCAATGAGAAAGCTGGCGGATGTTTTAGAACAGCATCCTTCCATCACGGCAATCCAAAGAAGAGATATTTTCAAGAGTGCTTATTTCATGCGGAAGGAAGAGCATACGGCACTGGTTAGCCAGCTGATGGAGGCTTTGTCACAGAAAGAGGAGAAGGAAAGCAAAATTAAGGTAATCACTACCGGAATTCTGGCCGACAGCGACGGGCTGTTAAAACTCTTTGATGAGCATGGGATGCAGATTGCAGCAGACGATGTTGCCCATGAATCCAGACAATACCGTACGGATGTAAATCTGGAATTGGCACCTTTGGATGGACTTGCGGATAAGTTCTCCCGGATGGACNNCAGGACCATTGCTCCGTTTTATACGATCCGGAAAAGAAGAGAGCCGGTTATATCGTTGATCTGGCAAAGAAATACAACGCAAGAGGTGTGGTGGTTCTGCTGACAAAATTCTGTGATCCGGAAGAATTTGATTATGTAATGGTGAAAAAAGCCTGTGATGGGGCAGGAATTCCTATGATCCAAATGGAAGTCGACAGGCAAATGGTAAATTATGAGCAGGCAGGAACTATGATGGAAGCATTCAAAGATATGCTTTAACAGGAGGAGAAGGATATGATCGATAAAAATAAAATGCCGGTAGCGGTGGGCGTTGCATTCGTATGGTTTACCACACAGTTTGGCGGAGGATTTGCATCCGGTGCACAGCTGGTCCAGTATTTCGTTGCGTTCGGTATTTGGGCGCTTATTACCCCGATTCTTGCTCAGGCCATCGGAGCGGTGTTCCAGTGGTACGGGCTTCGGTTCGCAAAGCTTCATGATGCTTATGATTACAGAACCTTTAACAACAAATTTTATGGAAGATTTGCTCCCGTTTTCTCCAACCTTTATGAGTTAGTATACATATTATTGCTGTGCCTGGCTCCCTCTGTTGCCTTTGCGACCGGAGGCTCCACCATGCAGTCCCTGACTGGAATTCCATATATGGTCTGTACTTTAGTCATTGGCTTATTTATCTTTGTGGTGACCATTTTCGGAACGGATTTTGTAAGAAAAGCGGCTTCCACATTGTCTGTGATCATCATTGCAGGTCTTTTGATTGTGTACATACCAAATATTATTGTCAGCTGGGGTGATATCGTAAGAAATATCAAGACTTTGGGTGCTGATCCTGCACCTGCCGGCCCTGCTCTCTGGAGCTGCTTTATCTATGGTTCCTTCCAGCTGGCTTCCATCGGATTGTTATATCAGCATGCGGAATCATTTAAATCAGAAAAAGAAGCCGGAACCAGCATGATTTACGGATTTATCGTAAACTCCGGATTGATTATGCTTTCCACTTTGGGACTTATGGCAGTTGCAACCAATCCGGATTTATCCAAGGATCCCCTTCCGGTTATTACTTTGATCAAAGGCGGAGTTGGAGCCAGCTTTATGAATCCTATGATTTCAATACTCATTATTTTAGGGGCGGTATCAACGGCGGTTAACATGATTGCCGGGGCAGTCCAGAGAGTTGTGGTTGCATTTGAAAAACCGGAAGAAAGAAGAAGTGACGGAAAGCCTTCGGCAAAGACCTTAATCTGCGCTTTGTTATGCACCATTCTTGCTTTTGCTATCGCCCAGTTCGGACTTCTTCCGCTGGTAAAGGTAGGATATGGATATCTGGGTTATGTAACCATTGTAGTGGTACTGGTTCCGTTCCTGATCCGAATGATCGGAGAAGCCATGGGAAAAGTCGAGAAATAACTGACAGAGACATGGGGCAGAGGTTAGCAGGAGAATAAATATGACAGGCCTTTTATCAGAAACAATCGGAGAACTGCTTCATAAAAGAGCTGTTCTTACGCCGAATGGAGCAGGAATCTGCTACCAGGACAGAAGCTATTCCTGGAAAGAGGCGGATGAAATTTCAGATTTTTGGGCAGCTGACTTTATGAAAAAAGGAATTTCACGCGGGAAACATGTCGCGTTGTGGGGGATTAACAGCCCGGAATGGATCATGGCGTATTTTGCTTTTATGAAGTCCGGGGCAATTGTGCTCCCGGTCAATACATGTTATAAGGAACAGGAATTAACCGGGGTTTTAAAAGAAGCGGATGCGGATTATCTGTTCTATGGGAAGGGCTGCAGGAATGCGGACTACGGACCGGTCATTTCAAAAGCAGGACTGGACCGTCCGGGCAGCTTCTTAAAAGGGATCGTATCCTTAGACCATCTGCCTGGCTATGAAATGGGTGAAGACAGGGAGGAAGATAAGCGGCTTTTAAATGAAGCAAAACGGAATCTGTCCTCAAAGGATACTGCCAACATCCTTTTCACCTCCGGTACCTCCGGCGTTCCCAAAGGAGTGATGTTAAGCCATGAAAACCTGGTCAACAATTCTGCCGAAATGGTACATTCCATGCATTGGAACGAGAGTGACCACATGTGTTTATCTGTTCCCCTGTTTCACTGCTTTGGCATCACAGCGGGCATTCTGTCCGCTGTCCATGCCGGAGCGGCAATTTATATAAATCAGTATTATAAGTCCATTGGAGTTATGGAAAACATACAGAAAAATTCCTGCACCATTCTAAACGGTGTTCCCAGTATGTTCCTGGCTATGGTAAAGAATAGCAGGAGAAATGAATTCGATCTAAGTTCCTTAAAGAGCGGAATTATCGCGGGTTCCGCCATTCATCCGTCAGATTATATTAATATCTGTGAAGAGCTGAAGATGGAGCATCTGCAGCCTTCCTATGGGCAGACCGAGTCTTCCCCTGCGATTACCATGACCGGATATTCAGAACCAATCTGCCGAAAGGCCCTTACGGCAGGAAAAAAGATACCTTATACGGAATTAAGGATCTGGGATGACAGAAGAAAGTGCGTTGCCAAAACAGGCAATGCCGGAGAAATCCAGTCACGGGGATATCACATCATGAAGGGCTATTACAACAGAACAAACGAAACAGAAAAAGTGCTGGATGAGGAGGGCTGGCTTCATACCGGGGACTGCGGTTATCTGGATGAAGAAGGCTGTCTTACTATAACCGGACGAAAAAAAGAGATGATTATCCGGGGCGGTGAAAACATAGCGCCGGTGGAAATTGAAAACTGCATCCTGGAGCTTCCGGAAATCAAGGATGTTAAGGTAGTAGGAGTCGAGGCCCAGGTTCTTCAGGAAGAAATCGCTGCCTGTATCATCACGGAGCCTGGAGCGGAGTTTTCTGTAGAAAGGGTCAGGGAACACGTCCGTCAGAATTTGGCAGATTATAAGGTTCCCAAATATGTTTGTCGGTTTGATTCATTTCCTTTTGGTAACAGCGGAAAGGTTAAGGTCCATGAGTTACGGCAGGAAGTCGAGAAACGGTTAGCGAAAAGAGGTTAAGGAGGAAACAACATGTATTTTACAAAACAGCATGAGCTTGTCCGGAAACTGGCGAGAGAGTTTGCGGAAAAAGAACTGACCAATGAAATCCTCGATGAGGTTGAGGAAAGCGGGACATTTCCGGAGGAAATCCTTTACAAAATGGGAAAGGCCGGATTTTTCGGCATTAAGACGCCAAAGGAATACGGAGGTTCAGGCGGTGATGCCCGCTGTTACGTGCTGGTGATGGAGGAAATGGCAAGAGTCAGCGGAGTTGCAAGCATTTATGTATCTTCCCCCAATTCCCTTTCCGGAGGTCCTCTGTTATTATCCGGCACAGAGGAGCAGAAACGGAAATACCTTCCCTCATTGATAAACGGGAGCAAAAAGCTTTGCTTTGCCCTGACAGAACCTGGAGCAGGTTCCGATGCCGGCGGTATGCAGTCGACTGCGGTAAAGGAAGGGGATTCCTACATATTAAATGGTAGAAAGACCTTTATCACCATGGCGCCTCTGGCAGATTATGCGGTGGTCTACGCAAAGACGGATATGACAAAGGGAACAAAAGGAATCAGCGCATTTATCGTGGATATGAAAAATACTCCTGGAATTTCCTGCGGAAAGCCGGAACATAAAATGGGTGTCATCGGCTGTGCCACCAGCGATATCATTATGGATAATGCAAGAATTCCGGCAGAGAACCTTCTGGGTGAGGAGGGCATGGGCTTTATAAACGCCATGAAGACTCTGGATACCGGTCGCATGGGAGTAGCCGCCCAGTCCATCGGAGTTGCCCAGGGGGCTTTGGATGAGGCAATAAAATACGCAAAGGAAAGGAAACAGTTCGGAAGACGGATCGGGGATTTCCAGGCAATAGCCTTTATGATCGCAGATATGGCGACTAAGCTGGAGGCGGCAAAACAGTTGGTTTATAAGACTGCCTACTTAATGGATACCCATCAGCCTGCAACCTTGGAAGCTTCTATGGCTAAGTATTATGCTTCTGAAGTCTGCAATGAAATCGCTTCAAAATCCCTTCAGATCCATGGCGGTTACGGATTTATCAAAGATTATAAGATTGAGAGAATGTACAGGGATTGCCGTGTGTTCACCATTTATGAAGGTACCTCACAAATTCAGCAGCTGGTGATTTCCGGAAAACTGCTTAAGAAATAATGACTACACGGAAGGAGTAATGAAAACGATGAAAATTTTGGTTTGTGTGAAACAGGTACCGGATACCAATGAAGTAAAGATCGATCCGGTAAAGGGTACATTGATCCGTGACGGAGTTCCCAGCATTTTAAACCCTGATGATGCAAATGCCCTGGAAGAGGCATTGAAAATAAAAGATGAAAAGCCTGGAACAACGGTTTCCGTTATTACCATGGGGCCGCCTCAGGCTGATGATATGTTAAGGGAATGTCTGGCAATGGGAGCGGATGAGGCTTATCTGCTCAGTGACAGGGCTTTTGGCGGTGCCGATACCTGTGCCACCTCCACCACCATTGCTGCCGGCATCCAGAAAATCGGAGATTACGACATGATTTTCGCAGGACGCCAGGCCATTGACGGTGATACGGCCCAGGTAGGCCCCCAGGTAGCCTGGAGACTTGGCATCCCGGTTGTGACCTATGTTCAGGATGTAAAGCTCTGCGAAGAAAAGGTAATCGTACAAAGGCAGATGGAAAATGGATATGAAATTCTGGAAGTCCAGATGCCCTGTCTTCTCACGGCGGTAAAAGAGCTGAATGAGCCCCGTTACATGAGCATAGGCGGTATCATGGACGCTTATGCAAAAAAAGTTACCGTATGGAATCATGAGGATGTGGTACTGGATCCCAAAGACTGTGGTTTAAATGCTTCCCCCACCCAGGTTTTCCGTTCCTTTACTCCCGCTCCCAAGGGAAAAGGGGAGATGCTTAACGGAACAGTGACAGAAATGACAGAACTGCTGACAGAGAAACTGAAAGAGAAGCATTATCTTTAAGACCCAGGAAAAGGAGGAAGGTTCATATGGCTGTAAATGTAATAAAAGAAAAATGCAGGGGCTGTACGATCTGCGTAAAGAATTGCCCGTTTGAAGCAATTACAATGGAAAATAAGCTGGCCGTCATCGGTACTGCCTGTACCGGCTGCGGCGTTTGTGTAGAAAAGTGTCCGTTTGATGCTATAGAAAAGTCAGAAGAGCCAAAGGATACGGTTGATTTGTCGGAATACCGGGATGTATGGGTATTTGCGGAACAAAGAGAAGGGGCACTCATGCCAGTTGTAAAAGAACTTCTGGGTGAAGGGCGGAAACTGGCGGATGAGATTGGATGCAGCCTTTGTTCTGTATTATGCGGTAACCAGGTGGAAGGACTTGTGGATGAACTGTTTGAATATGGAGCAGATAAAGTTTATCTTGCGGATCATAAAGAACTGGAATCCTACCGCACCGACGCTTATACGGCTGTGATTCACGGCGCGATCAAATCTTATAAGCCTGAAATCGTCCTTTTGGGAGCTACCCACATCGGCCGTGACTTAGGTCCCTGTCTGGCTGTCCGCTGCAATACCGGACTGACTGCCGACTGCACCAAGCTGGAAATTGATGAGGAAGATAAGAAGATCAAGCAGACCCGCCCGGCCTTTGGCGGAAATTTACCGGCAACCATCGTTTGTCCAAACCACAGGCCTCAGATGTCCACGGTTCGTCCGGGAGTTATGGAAAAAGCCGAAAGGCAGGAGGGCCGTAAGGGCCAGGTCATTCCTGTTTCTGTAAGTTTTGAAAAAGACGATATAAGAACCCGTATCCTTGAAGTGGTTAAGGAGGCAGGAGAGGCGGTATCCTTAACTGATGCGGAAATCATTGTATCCGGCGGTATGGGTCTTGGCGGAGCCGAAGGCTTTGAACTGTTAAAGAAACTGGCGGATAAGCTGGGCGGTGTGGTTGCAGCAAGCCGTGCAGCAGTAGACGCAGGCTGGATCGACCATTCCTATCAGGTGGGGCAGACCGGAACCACGGTACGTCCTAAACTGTATTTTGCTTGCGGCATTTCCGGGGCGATTCAGCATGTGGCAGGTATGCAGAACTCAGAGCAGATCATTGCGATCAATAAAAACCCGGCAGCTCCGATCTTTGAAGTGGCCGATTACGGCATCGTAGGGGATTATAATCAGGTGATCCCTGCGCTTATAGAAGCACTGGACAAATAAAGGAGGGAACTAATATGGGAAAGAAACTGTTAGAAGGAATCAAAGTAGTGGAACTGGCAACCTTTATCGCGGCTGCAGGTGCAGGACGTTTTCTTGCAGACTGCGGAGCGGATGTCATAAAAATCGAATCTGCCAAGGGAGATCCGTTAAGACACACGGCTCCATCAGAAGGAAGGCCTTTGGATATGTATGAAAATACTACCTGGGACTTGGAAAATGGAAACAAGCGCTGCATCTCTCTTAATATGAAGGCACCTGAGGGCAAAGAAGCATTTTTTAAGCTTCTGGAAGATGCGGATGTGCTGATCACCAACTGGAGGGTCCAGGCTCTTGAACGGGCGGGGCTGGACTATGAAACGTTAAAAGAGAAATATCCCAAGCTGGTTTATGCCATGGTGACCGGTTATGGAGAATACGGTCCGGATAAAGATCTTCCGGGGTTTGATTTCACGGCATTCTTTGCAAGAGGAGGCTATCTCCATTCCCTCCGCCAGAGAGGAACGGTTCCAATGAATGTGGTTCCAGGAGTTGGGGACCATAACGTGGCCATGAACCTTGCAGCAGGGATCCTTGCGGCATTGTACCATGCAAAAGAAACCGGACAGGGAGAAAAAGTAGAGACCAGTCTGTTTGAGACGGCTGTCTATAACATGGGAATGATGATCCAGGCAGCCAATTATGATGGCCCGGCAAGGGAATACCCCATTAATATCAGGGAGAGTGCCAACCCCTTTAATGCGGCATGGAGAACAAAGGATGACAGATTCATTCAGACCTGTATGCCTGATTATAACACCTACTATAAGCCGTTCATGAAGGCTCTGGGAAGAGATGATCTGATGGAAAATGAGAATTACTTCCCAATCCAGAACCTTCAGACCAAAGGCTTGGGCACGGAGGTCTATGATATCTGTATGGAAGCAATGGAAAAGAAAACAGCCAAGGAATGGGTACCGGTTTTAAAGGAACACGACATAGCTTTCAGCGTTGCCCAGTCCTGGGAAGAAATTCTGGAAGATGAGCAGGCATGGGCCAATGATTGCTTTTATAAAATGCAGTACGACAATGGAAATGTACGCACACTGGTAAGACCGCCGGTCAAATTCCAGGAGATGGGTGTTCCAGAGTACAATGGCGGTCCTTTAATCGGAGAGCAGGGACCGGAAATCCTGGAAAATCTGGGGTACAGCAAAGAGGAGATCAAGGAGTTTCAGGAGAAGGGAATCCTTTATGTGTGGAAGGATGAGAAGAAAAATTAATCCGTATGAATAAATAAAAGCAGAGAAGGGGCACACGGTACCCCTTTTCTGCTTTTATAAGGTTATTTGAGAATATCGCACAGGGCTTTTTATTGCTGGCCAGTGATAGGAAAAGCCGGCATAACCCATTTTATCAGTAATTTATATCAGAAACCCATTTCACCTTGAAAATGAGGATTGTTGTAATGATGGCTGCCATGTAATTAGAAAACAGGTTGCCCCAGAACACCGAATAAAAGCTTAAGTAGTGCTCTGTTACCAATATAAATATGTACCGCAGGAGCCATACCCGCAGCAGGCTTATGAAGAGAGTGATCCGGGTCTTTCCCAGTCCGATAAAGGCTCCCTGCTGGACCATACAGATCCCAAAGCCGATCACGGAATACGTGTAAATATGAAGCGCTTGGTTCGCTACGGCAAGGACGGAAGCATCCCTGGTGAATAACACCGTAAGCCTTGAAGACAGTGGTACGACCAGGGCGATCAAAAGGGCAGCAGTAATGGCACTTATGACACAGCCAATCAAACAGGCTTTTTTTGCTTTTTCCGNNGCTGACCATGGTTGTGACGGCGGAACCGAAGGAAGAGGGCAGTATGAAGCAGATGGACGTAATGTTATTGGCAATTCCCTGCCCGTTTAAAACAACGGCCCCGTACTTTTCCACTTCATTATTGATGAGGAAGAAGCCCAGGTTGAGCATCAGGCTGGAAAGCATGGCAGGAAAGCCTATGCGTAAAAGGGTGTTGATGATGGACCAGTCAAACCGGAAGCCGGACAGAACATAGCGTTCCCCTGTTTTTTTTAAGAATAATTCAAAATACATCCACCCGGTAATTAAAAAGTTGGATGCCAGAGAGGCCATGACAGAGCCCACAAGTCCCCAGTGGAAGACCACAATAAAGAGGGCACTGAAAATGATTTTTAAAATCAGCATGATCACCATGCGGACGAACGTATCCTCCGGCTTGCCATTGGCATTCTTTATGGAATTATAAATAGATTCCATGAAGGAAAAGGGCGTCACACAGGCGCTAAGTGCAAGATAGACAAAGACATCGTGAGAAATCTCTTCATTTACATGGGCGGATATGGGAAAGGCAAGGGCAATCAGCAAGGGCGCCAGGATAAAACCCAGCAGAAAAGTAAAAACGATGATTTGAGTGGAAATCTTCCGGCTGTGCTTAAAGTCGCCGGTTCCATTGGACTGCCCGATAATGGCCATTCCAGCCACGCTCACTCCCTGAGCCAGGGCAGAGATCATATTTACAATGGGTGTGCAGTATGTAACGGCACTTGCCGCCTGGGTTCCTACGAGATTGTTAAGANNAAGGGTGGGAACGGAAAGAAATAATATGGTCGCAGAAACGGAGCCGTTGAGAATTAAATCCCGCCGCTGCTCGGTGCTTTGTTTTAAAAAGTTTGATTGCATGGTCGATTCACCTGATTAGTAGATTTGCGGTAAAGCTTTCGGTCATTACCGTACAATTTTAAAATATACACTTGAAGAAATGGAAAGTCAAGTAAACTTTTTCTCTGGTAATAATTTTGGCACTAATATGGAAGTGGTTTTGTCATCGGTCTAAAATGCTGTGTAATGCAGCGGTGGGAATAATTTATTTCCATTATACCATGAAAGGTGGGTTCTTCGGAATCTGCCTTTTTCAGTTAAATTAACAGAGCTGCTGGTCGTAGGTTTTTTGCTTTCAGGCACAAAACCCCTTTTGCTGTATATTGTTTATTTTATAACAAAGATGTCCGCAGTATGGGTAAAAAACTGGATTTAAAGGAAGAATCCAGGTCATATTTTGCAGGAAACCCTATGGATTATCTCCTTTAAATGCATTTGTAATTGCGGGTTTTGTCAGTAAAGGTAATAAAAACAGAATAAAAAACACGTATAAATATAATGTCTCCATAATAGACTTATAAATTATTGTATAAAATGCATAAAAAGTGGCATATAAAAATTCTATCGTTTATGATAAAGAACTAGTATTTTTAATTATTGAGAATAAGAGGTAAACTAGTATCAGGAACAATGTTAAAAAAATCACTAATAACAAGTAGGGAGGAACCCAAAATGAGTCAATTTATTCAGTCATTGGTAGAACGTTCCAGAAAAGCACAGCAGATCTTATGCACTTATGATCAGGAAAAGACGGACGAAATTGTAAAAATGTTCGCAAAAGTTGTTTTCGATCATGCACAGCCGCTGGCAAAGCTGGCTGCAGAAGAAAGCAGAATGGGTGTATACGAGGACAAGATTACTAAAAATAAGGGAAAATCAAGAATTATCTGGAACTCGCTCAAAGGAAAGAAATCCATCGGCATCATTGGAAGAGATGAGGAGGCAGGCCTCATCGAAGTAGCAAAGCCCATGGGAGTCATCGCAGCTGCGACTCCGTGCACCAACCCGGTTGTAACACCTATGTGCAATGCCATGTTTGCAGTCAAATGCCAGAATACCATTATCATAGCTCCTCATCCCCGTGGCAAAAAATGTGCTATGGCGCTGGCAGATCTATATTATAAGGAGTTAGACCGCATGGGTGTTCCCAGAGATATCTTCCTGGTGATAGAAGAGCCGACCATTGATTTGACAACAGAACTGATGTCAGCCTGCGATGCTGTCATAGCAACCGGAGGTATGGGGGTTGTGAAATCCGCTTATTCCAGCGGAAAACCCAGCTATGGGGTTGGGCCTGGAAATGTCCAGGGACTGATTGATGAAGGAATCGATTACAAGGCAGCAGCAGGCCGTATGATAGCCAGCCGTATCTTTGATAATGGAATTATCTGTTCCGGCACCCAGAGTATCATTGCCCCTGAAAAGGATTATGACTCCATTATCAGAGAGTTTGTGGCTCAGGGCGCTTATTATATCGATGACCCGGCAGTGGTTGCCAGTCTGTCAGAGGTTGTATTCCCGGGCGGCGTCATTAATAAAAACGTGGTTGGACAGTCGGNNGGCCGGAAAGACATGGTGCCGGTGTGGCATGGAGTAAGGAAAAGATGTGCCCCATGATGGCGGCCTACAGCTATAAGACATGGGAAGAGGCAGTGCAGATTGCTTATGATAACCTTTTGGTAGAAGGAGAAGGCCATTCGGCAGATATTCAGTCTGATGATAAAACACATATCGAATATGCAGGTGTGAAGCTGCCTGTAAGCCGTGTGGTTGTGAATCAGACCTGTTCCAGCATGGCCGGAGGTGCTTTTGCAAATGCATTGAACCCTACTACAACGCTTGGCTGCGGAAGCTGGGGAAACAATGCCATCAGCGAGAACCTCTTCTATACCCATCTGATGAATAAGAGCCGTATTGCATTTGTTAAGAAAAATTGGAAACAGCCGTCTGATGAAGAAATTTTTGCATAGGAGAGTCCGTTCATGAAGGAAGTTATTTTAAAATCCCAGATTTCATATTACGAAACCTGTTCTGAATTCGCTGCGGATTTTCATCTGGGAAGCGAAGATCTGGTATTGACCAATGAATACATATATAACCCGTATTTTGGTGCAATGGGCTTAAAGGTACATACAATCTTTCAGGAAACCTATGGGACTGGAGAACCTACGGATGTCATGGTGGATGCGATTTTAGAAGCAGCAGCGAAAACTGACTGCAAACGGATCGTCGCCATAGGCGGAGGTACGGTAATTGATATTGCAAAGATCCTGGCTGTGTCAGCAGGAGGATCCCTGGATTCTCTTTATGGGGAGCCGGAGAAGATTGAAAAGAAACGAGACCTGGTGATTCTTCCCACAACCTGCGGGACGGGAAGTGAAGTGACCAATATTTCCATCATTAACCGGACCAGACTGGGGACTAAGGTAGGACTGGTATCACCTCATATGTATGCGGATGATGCGGTGCTTGTACCGGAGCTTCTTAAGGGGCTTCCCTTTGGAGTATTTGCCACAAGCTCCATTGATGCACTGGTTCATGCAGTGGAATCCAGCCTTTCTCCAAAAGCCACCCCTTATACAAAGCTGTTTGGCTACAAAGCTATTGAGATGATTATCAGAGGATATCAAAAGATTGCGGCAGAGGGAAAAGAAGCAAGGATACCGATTATGAAGGATTTCCTGATTGCAAGCAACTATGCTGGAATTGCTTTTGGAACTGCAGGATGTGCGGCTGTTCATGCCACCAGCTATCCACTTGGAGGAACATATCATGTGGCTCATGGGGAAAGCAATTACGCCATGTTTACAGGCGTTCTGAAAAATTACATGGAAATACGCCAGGATGGAGAAATTGCCGTGATGAACCAGCGCTTAGCAAAGCTTTTGGGGTGCGGGGTCAAAGAAGTTTATGACAAGTTAGATGAGCTGCTGGGGATGATTCTTCCCAAAAAGCCTCTTCATGAATACGGCGTAAAACCAGAAGATCTTGAGGTGTTTACAAAGAGTGTCATGGAGCGGCAGGGAAGGCTTATGGCAAATAATTTTGTGCCCTTAGATGCACGAAGAGTCCTTAAGATTTACAAGGAACTATTTTGATCTTAATGATGCAATCACACTTTAATCTCATCAAGCAGCGAAGCGGATNNGGAAGACAGTCTGCAAAGTTAAAAAAAGGAGAAATGGTTATGGCATTGATGACAGGGGAAGAGTATGTGGAAAGCATGCGCAGAATGAAACTGAATGTTTACATGTTTGGGGAAAAAATTGATGATCCCATTGAAAATCCGATTTTAAGACCGTCACTTAATTCTGTAAAGGCCACTTATGATCTGGCTCAGATGCCGGAATATGAAGATTTAATGACAGTGACGTTAGAAGATGGGCGCAAGATCAACCGGTTTTCGAATATTCACAGAAGTACGGATGATCTGATGAAAAAAGTAAAGATGCAGAGACTTTGCGGCCAGAAGACGGCTTCCTGTTTTCAGCGGTGTGTAGGTATGGATGCATTTAATGCGGAATGGTCCACCACCTATGAGATTGATAAAAAGCATGGAACCCATTATCACGAGAATTTTAAAAAATATTTAAGAATGGTTCAGGATGAGGATTTAACCGTAGACGGAGCCATGACGGATCCAAAGGGTGACAGGGGGCTGGCTCCTCATGACCAGCCGGATCAGGATATGTATTTGNNAAGCACATCAGACCGGTATTATCAATTCCCAGGAAGTAATTGTAATGCCTACCGTTGCCATGGGGCCTGATGATAAGGAGTTTGCGGTATCCTTTGCGGTCCCGACGGATGCGGCTGGAATCACAATGATAATCGGAAGACAGTCCTGTGATACCAGAAAGCTGGAGGGAGGCCAGATCGATGTGGGCAACAGCGAATTCGGAGGAGTGGAAGCGCTGGTTGTATTTGACGATGTATTTGTCCCCAATGACCGCATCTTCCTGGATGGAGAATATGAATTTGCAGGCGTTCTGGTGGAACGTTTTGCAGGATACCACAGACAGTCCTACGGCGGGTGCAAGGTAGGCGTAGGGGATGTTTTGATCGGTGCAACCGCTTTGGCGGCTGATTATAATGGTGTGCCTAAGGCTTCTCATATCAAGGATAAGCTGATTGAAATGACTCATTTAAATGAGACCCTGTATTGCTGCGGCATTGCCTGTTCCGCAGAAGGGACCCCGACAGAATCCGGAAATTACATCATTGACCTTCTGCTGGCCAATGTATGTAAGCAGAATGTTACCAGGTTCCCGTATGAGATAGCACGTCTGGCAGAAGACATTGCCGGAGGCCTTATGGTAACGGCGCCGTCTGAAAAGGATTTGAATGATCCGGTCATCGGCGGCTATGTGGAGAAGTACTTAAAGGGAGTTGAGGGAGTCTCTACAGAAAACCGTCTAAGGATTCTGCGTCTGATTGAGAATCTGACTCTTGGCACAGCGGCTGTGGGATACAGAACGGAGTCTCTCCATGGCGCCGGTTCTCCCCAGGCACAGAGAATCATGATTTCCCGCCAGGGCAACATTGGAAGAAAGAAAGCGCTTGCTAAAGCCATAGCCAAAATTGAGGATTAAATAGAAGCCTGAATGTATGCGGCTTATTGAGGAGGAATATCCGCCATAAACATATGGGACTGGATTTATGGCGGATATTTTTATATCAAAATATTGTGTCAGGGAGGTTACATAAGTATGAACTGGAAAGAGATATATCTATCAAGACTTAAAACCATGGAAGAAGCCGTGCAGCTAATAAAATCAGGTGACCGTGTGGTAATAGGGCATGCAGTAGGGGAGCCGNNGAAGGCTGACTTAAAAGACATTGAAATTTTTCAGCAGGTGGATATGGGGCACTCCCTTTATGCCCAGCCTGGTATGGAAAAGCATTTCAGGGAAAACAGCCTGTTCCTGGGAGCAAAAACAAGAGACTGCGTAAACAGCGGCCGCGGGGATTTTACGCCATGCTATTTTTACCAGACTCCTTATTTTTATCAGAATGTGAAAAAGCCTGATGTGGTTTTGGTTACTTTATCCCTGCCAGATGAACATGGCTATTGCAGCTTTGGAGTATCCTGCGATTATACAAAGCCGGCAGCAGAGGCAGAAGGGGCAAAGGTGATCGCCGTAGTGAATCCCAATATGCCAAGGACCATGGGAGACAGCTTTATCTATGTGAGCGATATCGATGTGATTGTAGAGGATGATACTCCGATTCCGGAGCTTGGGCTTCCCCGCATCGGCGATGTTGAGATGGCAATCGGAGAACACATCGCATCTTTGGTGAATGACGGCGACTGCCTGCAGCTTGGAATCGGAGCCATTCCGGATGCAGTTTTAAAATTCCTTGGAAATAAGAAAAATCTTGGCATTCATTCTGAGATGATTTCAGATGGCGTGATTGACCTTTATGAGCGTGGAGTGATTAATTGCAGCGTAAAGAATTTTAACCGGGATAAAATGGTGGTGTCATTTCTTATGGGGACCCGGAAACTCTATGATTTTGCAGACGATAATCCAGGCTTATACATGGCGCCGGTGGATTATGTCAATCATCCTACGATCATTGGAAGAAATGATAATCTGGTTTCCATTAACTCGTCGGTGGAAGTAAATCTCATGGGAGAGGCCTGCTCTGAGGCCATGGGTTTAAAACAGTTTTCCGGAATCGGCGGGCAGGTTGACTTTATTCGCGGAGCATCATTTTCCAGGGGAGGAAGAGCTATATTAGCATTTCCTGCCACTGCGAAAAAAGGAACCATTTCAAAGATCGTGCCTTTCCTGACCCAGGGAGCCACGGTAACAACATCCAGAAATGATGTGGATTATATTGTAACAGAATATGGAATTGCAAAAATGAAGGGCAATACTTTAAGAGAAAGAGCACGTCAGCTGATCCGTATTGCAGCGCCACAGTTTAAGGACGGATTGGCGGAGGAATTTGAAAGACGTTTTGCCGAAAAATATCAGGAGGTGTAGTTACATGGACTGGAAAAAAATCTATGCTTCAAAGGTGAAATCCCCCCAGGAGGCTGTAAAAATCATTCATTCAGGGGATACGGTGTTAATTGCTCATGCGGCAGCAGAACCGGATGTGCTTGTGAGTGCAATGGTTGATCATGTGGCTGAGAATGATTTAAAGGGCATCCATATTGTTCAGCAGCATGATATGGGAGCCTGCAGGTTTTTTGAACCTGGGATGGAGAATCATTTTAAATACACCTCCCTGTTTGTTGGCACGCGCAGCAGAAGCTATATAGCAGAGGGAAAGGGCGATTTCACCCCTTGCTTCTTCAACCGGATACCAAATTACGTAACGCAGACTGCTTCTGCGGATGTATTTTTAGTAACCTTATCAACACCCGATGAACACGGTTACTGCAGCTACGGCCTTTCCTGTGACTTTGCAAAAGAAGTGGGAGAACAGCCGGGCACCAGGGTAATCGCAGCGGTCAATCCCAATATGCCAAGGGTTATGGGAGATAATTTTATCCATGTCAGCAATTTGGAAGCCATTGTGGAAAGCAATGAGCCGATTCATGAGCATGGCCGTCCGGTCATCGGAGCAGTAGAGGAAAAGATAGGAGAAAACATCGCCGGTCTTGTGCGGGATGGAGACTGTCTCCAATTGGGAATCGGAGCAATTCCGGATGCAGTCTTAAAATTTCTCGGTGGTAAGAGGGATCTGGGGATTCATTCGGAGATGATTTCTGACGGTATCATAGATCTTTATGAAAAAGGGGCAATCACCGGGAAAAAGAAAAACATTGGCAGAGGGAAAATGGTCGTAACTTTTATGATGGGTACCAGAAGACTGTATGATTTTGTTCACGACAATCCTGCTATTTGCATGATGCCAGTCAGCTATGTGAACGATCCCTTTGTCATAAGCCAGAATGATAACGTGGTATCCATAAATTCCGCATTGCAGATTGATCTCATGGGGCAGGTATGTGCGGAAGCCATTGGTCTAAAGCAATATTCAGCAGTAGGCGGACAGATGGACTTTGTAAGAGGGGCTTCTGCCTCAAAGGGAGGCCGGTCAATCATTGCCTTTGGCGCTACTACAAAGGGAGGAACCATCTCTAAGATTGTTCCGTTTCTGGCAGAGGGGGCAGCGGTTACCACCAGCAGAAACGATGTGGATTATATTGTAACGGAATATGGAATTGCCCATTTAAAAGGAAAATGCTTAAGGGAACGGGCAAGGGAACTGATAAAGATTGCTGCACCGGCATTCCGGGAAGAATTATCAGGAGAATTTGAAAAGCGATTTGGGGAAGTGCTTTTGGTGTAATGTAAATGAAGGAGGGGATATATGAATATCATTATGATTTCTAATTTGCTGGAAACGCTTATGATTGTATGCTTTGGCATATCCTGGCCGTTTTCCATTCATAAGTCTTATGTGTCTAAAACTGCAAAAGGGAAAAGCCTTTCTTTTGAAATTTTTATCTGGCTGGGATACATATTTGGAATTGTGAGAAAGTTTTTGCTGTATGGATCATCACCTTCAGGGAATGACTGGCTGTTTTTCCTATCCTGGTTCTTTTACTTTTTGAATTTTATTGAAATTACATTCGATATGTGGCTTTATAGCAAAAATGTAAAATTAGATAAAGAAAGAGAGAGAGCAGGGGAAGTAAGCGTTACCATTTGAAAGGCCCGGAATAAAATCCCCGGAATAAAATCCCGGGCCAGGATAACATGGATGTTCTGATATTCCATGAATTAAAAAGAGGGCCTTACCTTTGCATCAGGAAAAGATTCGGTTTGTGTAATTGTGGTATCCATAGTAACCTCCTTGGCATAGTAGTCTGCCAATGCAGGGACGGTTTGTCAATGGAGATTACTATATGAATATTTTATGAAAGAAGTGATGGTATGACTGCTAATTTTGAGCATTATAAAGTCTTTTACTATGTAGCCAAATACAAGAATTTCACCAGAGCCGCAAATGCCTTGGTAACGAGCCAGCCATCAGTTACATATTGCATGCAGAATCTTGAGAGCATGTTGGGGTGCAAGCTGTTTATACGATCCAGGAAAGGCGTCACGCTGACAGCCGAAGGAGAACATCTCTACAGCTATGTGGCTCCTGCATGCAAACAACTGATGCGGGGGGAAGAAACGCTGAGAGAATTGATGGGAGAGCAGCATGACCATATTAATGTAGGGGTAACTCAGGTGGCTATGCGGTCTTACNNTCTTATCTGGTGGAGAAACTGAAAATCTTCCAGGAACAGTATCCTCAGGTGAAACTTAATATCTTCAATTGTAATACGACGCAGACTCTCAGTGAACTGAAAGCTGGAAAGATAGATCTGGCGATTATTACAACCCCTATTGACTATGAACAGAGGTTGAAGGTAGTTGAAGTCAAATCCTTTAAAAGCATTCTGGTGGGAGGAAGAATGTATGAGGAATATGGAGAGAGGAAAATGTTCCTCTCAGAGGTAGTGAAGCTTCCTCTTATCACCATGTCCAGTACCACCACTACCTTTGGTTTTCTTCAGGAGTTCTACCGTTCCTGCGGCCTTACCATGCAGTCAGCCATTGAGGTGGCTACTATGGATCTAATTATTCCGGTTATCCGAAAGAATCTTGGAATCGGATTTGTGCCGGAGGAGTTTGCCGGACCATTCCTTGAGGCGAAGGATATTATGGAAATAAAGCTTCATGAACAGATCCCTGAGCGTAAGATCTGCATTGTCAGTGATAGCAACAGGCCCTTAAGCACCGTGGCCGAGGAACTGCAAAGCATGCTGGAATGTCAGAAGTAGTCAGGTATTCGGAGGCGGGAATGGTAATTGGGATTAAGTACTGCGGGGGCTGCAATCCTGTGTACGACAGGGCAAAACGGGTGGGAAAATTAAGAGAATCAAACCCTGGGCATGAATACGTGACCCCAAAGGGAGACCAGGTCTGCGATTATTGGGTGGTGGTCTGCGGCTGCAGCAGAAGATGTGCGGAAGTGAAAAATTTAAAAGCACGTTACAAGGTGGCTGTGGTATGGGATGAAGAAAGCTTCAGACAGCTGGAGCAGGAGCTTTCAAAATCAAATGGGGAAAACCCCTCCCTATCCCAGGAAAAAAGAGTGCTGTATCTTCATGAAACGGCAGCGGCAAAGAGAACTATAACGAAAGAGGATATAGAAATGTTTGCCAGGCTGACTCAGGATGAAAGCAGGCTTCACCAGGATACACAGGTCGCTTTAAAGACCGGATTTGACCGGCCGCTGGCTCATGGAATGTTCATAGATTCCCTGGTTTCCGCACTTATGGGAACAAGGATTCCCGGAAGCGGAACGGTGTACATGGAACACAATACCAGATTCATACGGCCGGTTTTCTGCGGGGATACGGTAGAAATTACCGTCCGGTTTGTTTCCTTTGAGGAACAGGAGGACTGTTACATCGGACTTTTTTTGAGTACCTGTAAAAATCAGCATGGGGAAAGAGTTCTTACGGTCAGAAGCAGGCAGATGATGAAGAAAACATTGTTTGCCGTAGCAGGAGAAAGGGAGTGAGATTTTATGACAAATTTAGAGACTTACAACCGGTTATTTATCCGGGCTTTAAGAGTAAAGGAAGAGGACCTTCCCGGTCTGAATTACAGAGGAACCCATTCCTGGGATTCACTGGGACATATGGATCTGATTTCAGATCTGGAGGAGACGTTTGATATCCATATCAGTACTTCGGATGTAATGGCTTTTTCATCCTATGAAAAAGGAAAGGAAGTTCTGGCAAAATACGGTGTTGTGATTTAAAAAAAAGGGGGAAGCCATTCATTATGGATTATGAAGGCATTCTGAACAGGAAGCCGTTTTCTACAGCAAAGGATGAGAAAAAACTGATGTACGGAGAATGGCTGACAGAACTGACGGATTATCACAGAAAGCACTGCCATTCATACGGACAATTGCTGAAACACCTTATGATCCCGGAACATAGTCAGATGGGAGAAGAAGAGATCCCTATGCTGCCGGTTGGACTTTTTAAGGATATGGACTTAATCAGTATCCCAGGAAACAAGGTATTTAAGACCATGACTTCTTCCGGAACAAAAGGGCAGACGGTTTCAAGGATTTATCTGGATAGGGATACGGCAAATTACCAACAGAGGGCGCTGGCAAATATTGGAGGAGACTTTTGGGGAGAGGAAAGACTTCCTCTTCTGGTCCTGGACAGTCCGGATGTATTAAAAAATAGAAACTTATTTTCAGCCAGAGGAGCGGGAATCCTTGGATTTTCCATCTTTTCCTCCAGAATCTGTTATGGGCTGGACCAGGATATGAATCTTGATACGGAAAGAATCCGGCAATTTCTGGACCGTTATACGGGAAAACGGATCTTGATATTTGGTTTTACCTTTATAATCTGGAAGTATTTCTATCAGGCCCTTGCAAAGTCCGTACAGAAGCTGGATCTTTCGGAAGGAATCCTGATCCATGGGGGAGGATTTAAAAAGCTTGAGGATCAATCGGTTTCCGCTCATGAATTTAAGGAGAGGATCAGGGAAGTGTCCAGTATAAAGGAAATCCATAATTATTATGGAATGGCAGAACAGACAGGCAGTATTTATATGGAATGTCCCAAGGGTAACCTCCATGCAAGCTTATATTCTGATATCATAACCAGACGGAGTAAGGATTTCAGTGTTTGTTCCCATGGAGAAAAAGGGATCATACAGGTACTTTCCCCTCTTGCACTTTCTTATCCCGGGCATTCCATACTTACGGAGGATGAGGGAATCATCCTGGGAGAGGATGATTGTCCCTGCGGCCGTCTGGGAAAATATTTTAAAGTATTGGGGAGAATACACCAGGCTGAGATAAGGGGGTGCAGCGACACCTATGATGGATGATGTTACCTATCTGGCAGGGGTAAGCCAGCCGGAAGCTGAGCCGTTAAAACCTTTTTCCGAACCTGTTTTGGATTTTCTGGAACAGCTTTCTATTGAAATACGCAAAAGGAGAACGGAGCTTAAAACCTACCGTGAAATCCCGGCTTTTGGGTTCTGGTTAAGAAGGACCCATATGGAAGAATTTCGGATGCGGTACGAGGATAGAAAACTTCGCCTAGGAAGAGGTGTGACATTTCATATTGTTTCTTCCAATGTCCCGGTGTTGTTTGCCTACAGCATGGCTATCGGTTTATTGGCTGGAAACAGCTGCGTGGTACGGATCTCTTCAAAGAACCGGGCTGAGGATCACAAACTTTGTGAAATAATTGATAATCTATTGGGCCTGCCGGAATTTTCTTTTGTCAGAAATCGGATTTCTGTTTTTTCCTGTAAAAGAGACAATGAAATCATCAAAAGCTGGCTGGAGGAATGCGATGGTCTTATGGCATGGGGAGGAGATCAGGCCATACAATCGGTCAGAGGAATGAAACTAAGACCGGATGCCGTACAGGTCATGTTTCCAGACCGGTATTCTATCTGTATACTGGATACAAAACGGATTGGAACGATTCCTGATGAAGTCCTTCAAACGCTGGCATACGGATTTGTAAAGGATGCTTATTCCATGGATCAGAATGCCTGCTCCAGTCCTCAGTTTGTCATATGGAACCAGGAAGAGGAGGCGGAAAAGGCAGAACAGATCCGCACAAGATGGTGGAACGCCGTGAGGAAAGAAGCAGCCGCTTATGAGTTAAGCCCTCATAAGGCCACGAAAAAATACGAGACCTTATGCAGATATGCCATGATAACGGAGGAAATCTTAAGGACAGAGCAATACGATAACCTGCTTTATACGGTCCTGCTTTCTAAAATCCCCCCAAATCCGGAACGGTACCGTGGGACCTGCGGATTGTTTTTTGAGTATCAGGGAGATTACCGGACGGCAGTCAGGCAATTGGCAGTTAGAAAACTTCAGACGGTGACGTATTACGGAATCCGCAGGAAGGAACTGACAGATTATATTATAAATAACCATTTATATGGAATCCACAGGGTGGTGCCCATAGGGGAAGCCTTGAATATGGATCTTGTATGGGATGGGCAGGATCTGATTGAGATGCTGTCCAGGGAAATTGTCTGGGAGGAGTAATATGCGTCTGTTTCAGGAAGAAAAGACATACGGAGACCGGATGCTGGCAGCAGATGATGCCGGACAGACGGTGACATACCGGGATCTGGATTCTTTTGCAGAGGAGCTGTACCGGTATATCGGAGGGAAAAAACTGATTTTTATATTATGCCAGAATACCATTGGGTCTCTTCTTGGGTATCTGGGCTGTTTAAAAACAGGGGTGGTTCCCTTGATGCTGGAAAAACACATCAACCAGGAGCTTCTAATGCGGCTGATCCGTGAATACCACCCGGCTTTTCTATACATACCCCAGGACTGCCTTTTAAAGGCAGAGGAATGTGAGATCGTATGGAAAACACAGGGATACTGTCTGTGCCGCAGAAAGGAGAAGCTGCCGCCTTCCCTTTACGGAGAGCTTTCCCTGCTTCTTACTACATCAGGGAGTACAGGAAGTCCAAAGCTTGTGAGGCAGAGCGGAAGGAACATCGATGCCAATACAGAGTCCATATGTAAGTATCTTGATATCCAAGAGAAGGAACGGCCAGTTACCACACTGCCCATGAATTACACCTATGGATTATCCGTCATCAACAGTCACGTAAACGTGGGGGCAGCCCTTTTGCTTACGGTCCGCAGTATGGTAGAGCAGCCGTTTTGGGATTTTGTAAAGGAGAAAAAGGCCACATCCTTTGGAGGAGTTCCCTATACCTACCAGGTTCTGAAACGGATCGGGTTTCTCCAGATGGACTTACCGGATTTACGGACCATGACACAGGCAGGAGGAAAGCTTCCCATGAACCTTCATAAGGAGTTTGCTTCCTATGCAGAAAAGACAGGAAAGCAATTTGTTGTAATGTATGGACAGACAGAGGCCACGGCTAGAATGGGGTATTTGCCCGCTGCAAAAGCAGTGGAGCGATGCGGGAGCATGGGAATTGCCATACCAGGAGGCAGGTTCTGGCTGGAGGATGATAAGGGAGAAGAAATCAAAGAACCGGATACCCAGGGAGAACTGGTATATGAAGGGGAAAATGTAGCCCTTGGATATGCCTGCTGCCCTGGGGATTTAAAAAAAGAAGATGAGTGGAAGGGTATCCTGCATACCGGTGATATGGCAAAACGTGATCAGGACGGTTATTACTACATCACCGGAAGAAAGAAACGTTTCATCAAAATGTTTGGAAACAGGGTAAATCTTGATGAGGCAGAGCGGCTGTTAAAGGAACATTTTGATGGAATTGATTTTGCCTGTGTGGGAACAGATGACAATCTGGTCATTTATACAGATCACAGGGAGGAATCTGGAGAGGAGCTGATCCTGGAACATCTTTACCAGATGACAGGGATAAATNNGCAGCAGAGATTCGCCGGGTGGATAAGATTCCTAAAAACCAGTCCGGAAAAACTCTTTATAAGGAGCTTGAATAAAGAACGTAGCTTATGACATTGTTGTATTTGATGGAAAAGGAGGTCTTATTATGGGGGAAAGGGTTGTATTGGCAGGAGCCTGCCGCACGGCTATCGGAACCATGGGAGGAGCATTAAGCACAGTTCCTCCCCAGGATATGGGAGCAGCCGTTATCAATGAGGCATTAAAACGGGCAGGAGTCAAGCCGGATCAGGTTGATTTTGTCTATATGGGATGCGTGATTCAGGCTGGCCTGGGACAGAATGTGGCTCGCCAGGCTTCATTAAAGGCTGGGATTCCTGTGGAGACTCCTGCGGTTACCATCAATGTGGTATGCGGTTCCGGGTTAAACTGTGTAAATCTGGCAGCCCAGATGATCCAGTGCAAAGAAGCGGATATTGTAGTGGCCGGAGGAACGGAAAACATGTCCATGGCCCCTTATCTTTTAAAAGATGCCCGTTTCGGATACCGCATGAATCACGGTCAGCTCATTGATGCTATGGTAAATGACGCACTATGGGATGCATCCCATGATTACCATATGGGTGTAACGGCAGAAAATGTGGCAAAGCAGTGGGGGCTTACAAGAGAGGAGCTTGACCGTTTTGCGGCATCCAGCCAGTTGAAGGCATGTGCAGCCATTGAATCCGGCCGTTTTCAGGAAGAGATTTTGCCAATGGAGATCAAAAAGAAAAAGGAAACCGTTGTCTTTGACCGGGATGAAGGTCCAAGGCCCGGAACAACGGCGGAAGGAATCTCAAAACTGCGCCCGGCCTTTCAAAAGGAGGGAGTCGTTACGGCCGCCAATTCCTCCAGCATAAACGATGGTGCGGCAGCAATTGTAGTCATGAGTGAAGAAAAGGCAAAGGAGCTGGGCGTTAAGCCCATGGCATACTGGGAAGCAGGTACCCTTGCGGGCGTAGCACCTGAGATTATGGGCGTGGGTCCGGTGGCTGCAACCAGAAAGCTTCTTCAAAAGACGAATATGACGGTGGATGAGTTTGATCTCATTGAGGCCAATGAAGCATTTGCGGCCCAGTCATTAGCCGTGGCGAAAGATTTAAAGCTTGATCTGTCAAAGGTAAATGTAAACGGCGGGGCCATTGCCCTTGGCCATCCGGTAGGAGCATCCGGATGCCGGATTCTTGTGACGCTGCTTCATGAGATGGAAAAACGGAATGCGAAAAAGGGGCTTGCCACCCTTTGCATCGGAGGCGGTATGGGCTGCGCCACCATCGTGAAAAGAGAATAAAACGGTTGACATAATAATGAAAGAAATGAGGTGCCGGTACATGGAATTTGTTACATACGAAGCGGAAGGACTGATAAGTATCATTACCATTAACCGTCCCAATGCTTTAAATGCTNNTTGCAGAAATGAGCACCTTCACAAAAAAGGAAGGAGAGGCCTTTGGAAAAAGGGGAAACCATATCTTCCGCCGTCTGGAAACCTTTCCCCTTCCTGTCATAGCTGCGGTAAATGGATTTGCCCTTGGCGGAGGCTGTGAACTCTGCTTAAGCTGCGACATACGGATCTGTTCTGAAAATGCCGTATTTGGACAGCCGGAAGCAGGTCTTGGCATTACCCCCGGTTTTGGAGGCACCCAGAGACTGGCAAGAATCATTGGCCCTGGAATGGCGAAACAGATGATGTTTACTGCAGGAAATATAAAGGCAGAGGAAGCTTACCGGATTGGCCTTGTCAATGCCGTATACCCTCAAGAGGACCTGCTTTCCGAGGCGAAAAAGATGGCAAAAGGAATTGCTGATAATGCTCCCATTGCGGTGAGAAATTGTAAAAAAGCCATCAATGACGGTCTTCAGGTGGATATGGATCAGGCGGTCGCCATTGAAGAACGGCTTTTCGGAGACTGCTTTGAGACCCTGGATCAAAAGGAAGGAATGGGAGCATTTCTTGAGAAACGGAAAGAAAGAACGTTTCTTATGAAGTAAGGCGAGGGGTGATTTGTCCCGACACATACAAACATAGAAGGAGGGATATGAAATGAAAGTCGGAATTATTGGTGCAGGGACCATGGGGTCAGGAATTGCCCAGGCATTTGCCCAGACAGAGGGGTATGAAGTATTTTTATGTGATATCAATGAGGCGTTTGCGGCAAATGGAAAAAAGAAAATTGCAAAGGGCCTGGAACGGAGAGCCGCAAAAGGAAAAATGACACAGGAAAGTGCTGATGCAGTTTTGTCCAAAATTCAAACAGGGGTAATCAGTATCTGCAAGGACTGTGATCTGGTGGTAGAAGCAGCCATTGAAGATATGGCAGTGAAAAAACAGACGTTTCAGGAACTCCAGGATATATGCAAAAAAGAAGCATTGTTTGTAAGCAATACGTCCTCACTCTCCATCACAGAGCTTGGGGCAGGGCTTGACCGGCCTGTTGCGGGAATGCATTTTTTTAATCCGGCGCCGGTTATGAAGCTGGTGGAGGTCATTGCAGGACTTAACACTCCTACTGAAATGATCACAGAGATCAAGAAAATAGCCGCTGACATAGGAAAGGTTCCTGTACAGGCAGAGGAGGCCGCAGGGTTTGTGGTAAACAGGATTCTCATACCGATGATCAATGAGGGAATCGGAATTTATGCAGAAGGAGTTGCAGATCCGGAGGGCATTGACAGCGCCATGAAGCTGGGAGCCAACCATCCCATGGGACCTCTGGAACTGGGAGACTTAATCGGGCTTGACGTGGTCCTTGCCATTATGGAGGTGCTTTCTTCGGAAACAGGAGATCCCAAATACCGTCCTCATCCTTTGCTTAAGAAGATGGTGCGGGGCGGAAAGCTTGGACAGAAAACCGGAAGCGGTTTCTATCAATACAAAGGTTAACGGATAGGGAGGAGAAAGAGATATGGCGGTTGTGCAGCTTCCCTTTGGAAGGGAAAAAATCAGTCTGAATATTCCTGACAACAGATTAAACGGGTTACTTATGTCAGGAGCTCACAGCTATCAGGCAGATGGTGGGGAAGAGGAGCTGGTACGGAAAGCGATGGAACACCCCATCCACTCCCCAAGGCTGAAAGAACTGGTTAAGGGTAAGAAAAACATTGTCATGATAGCAAGCGACCATACCCGGCCGGTTCCAAGCCGGGTGATAGCACCTGCGGTCATAAAGGAAATCAAAGAAGGAAATCCCCAGGCACAGCTTACAATCCTTATTGCCACCGGATTTCACAGATCCACCACCAGGGAGGAGCTCATTGATAAGTTCGGCCAGGAAATTGCCGGCCGGACGGATATCCGCTTTGTTGTTCATGAAAGCCGAAAGGATGAGGATATGGTTTTCATAGACACCCTCCCCTCAGGGGGGAAGCTATTGATTAACCGGATAGCGGCAGAGGCAGATATTCTAATCTCAGAAGGCTTTATCGAACCGCATTTTTTTGCAGGCTTTTCCGGCGGTAGAAAAAGCGTGCTGCCGGGAGTCTCAAGCGGGGTGACAGTCATGGCAAACCATTGCTCTGAGTTTATTGACAGTCCGTATGCAAGAACCGGTATTCTGGAGGGAAATCCCATACAAAGGGATATGGTTTATGCCGCAGAACAGGCAAAGCTTGCTTTTATTGTCAATGTAGTGCTGGATGAAAATAAGAAAGTGATAAAGGCCTATGCGGGCCATTTTAACGAAGCTCATAAGGAAGGCTGTAAGTTTGTGGACCAGCTATCAGGAGTGGATGCCATTCCGGCGGATATTGTAATCACTACGAACGGCGGATATCCCCTGGACCAGAATATATACCAGTCGGTAAAAGGCATGACGGCAGCAGAGGCCACCTGCAATCCCGGGGGTGTCATCATCATGGTATCAAGCTGCAGCGACGGCCATGGAGGCCAGTCCCTTTACGATACTTTTGCAGGGGGAGAAGATAAGAATGCAATCATGAACCGGTTTCTTGATACGCTCCGGGATAAAACCGTGCCGGATCAGTGGGAGGCACAGATTCTGTGCAGAATTCTCTTGAAATATAAGGTGATCATGGTCACCCAGGCTCCCAGGGAAATGGTCCGTAACATGCAGATGGATTATGCAGACAGCGTGGAAGAGGCAATTTCCATGGCAGATCACTATCTGGGTAAGGCTGATGGGAAGATTACGGTCATTCCTGACGGGGTTTCCGTAATCGTCAGGAGCAGACCGGCTTAGTAATTACCGTAAAGGAGAAATTAAGATGGAAGAAGTAACTTACAACAAAGTTACCCCGGAACTCATACAGGAATTTAAGAAAATCGTTCCGGGTAAGGTTCATGAGAAAGAAGAAATGAATGAGGATTATTTCCACGATGAGATGCCGATCTATGGAAAAGGCATTCCGGAGGTGGTAATTGATGCGACCAGTACGGAGGACATTGCTGCCATTGTGAAACTGTGCTTTTCAAACAATGTTCCAGTGATTCCAAGGGGAGCAGGAACCGGTCTAACGGGAGCGGCTGTGGCCCTTCACGGCGGAGTTTTACTTGATATGAGTAAGATGAACCAGATCCTTGATTATGACAGGGAAAACTTTGTTGTCCGTGTCCAGCCCGGCGTTCTGCTTAACGATCTTGCGGAGGATGCTAAGCGTCAGGGACTTTTATATCCGCCGGATCCAGGGGAGAAGTTTGCGACCCTGGGAGGTAATGTTTCAACAAATGCAGGGGGTATGAGGGCCGTCAAATACGGTTGTACCAGAGATTATGTAAGGGCCATGACCGTGGTGCTTCCTACGGGCGAAATCATCAGTCTGGGTGCGCCTGTTTCCAAGAGCTCTACCGGCTACAGCCTGATTCATTTAATGATCGGCTCGGAAGGAACCCTTGGGATTATCACCGAACTGACTCTTAAGGTAATTCCGGCGCCCAAAGAAACCATAAGCCTTATTGTCCCCTTTGAAAATCTTACGGACTGTATCGGGACGGTGCCTAAGATTTTCATGGCCGGCTTAAAGCCGCAGGCACTGGAGTTCATGGAGAAAGAAATTGTTCTTTCTTCGGAGCGGTATCTGGGAAAGAATGTATTTCCAAAAGAAGTTGACGGCGTTGATATCGGCGCATACTTACTCATCACCTTTGACGGTGATAAGCTGGAGCTTTTAGAAGAACTTTCGGAGCAGGCGGCAGAGGTGGTTTTGGAGGAAGGGGCCGTAGACGTACTGGTGGCGGATACGCCGGTGAAAAAGAAGGAAGCCTGGGAAGCCAGAAGTACCTTCCTTGAAGCCATTGAGGCGGAAACAAAGCTATTGGATGAGTGCGATGTGGTAGTGCCGGTAAATCAGATACCTTCCTATCTCTCCTTTGTTAAATCACTGGAAAACCGGTATGATTTTTCCATAAAGAGCTTTGGTCACGCAGGGGATGGAAACTTACACATCTATACCTGTGCCAATGAAATGGAGGAAGAGGCATTCAAACGGCAGGTAGCAGAATTTATGGATATTATATACAAAAAGGCGTCGGAATGCGGAGGACTTATTTCCGGTGAGCATGGCATTGGTTATGGTAAGATGGGCTATCTGGCAGCATTTGCAGGTGAAACAAGCATGCGCTTGATGAAGGGCATCAAGGAAGTATTTGATCCAAAGATGATTTTGAATCCCGGAAAAATCTGCTATAAGCTTTAGAACATAAAATTCATTTATCCAGGAGGAGAGCAAAATGGCATATTTGATATCAGAAGAAGCGCAGGATTTATTACAGGATGTGAAAAATTTCTGCGAGAAAGAAGTAAAGGAGGCGTGTAAGGAATACGACGTATCCGGAGAATGGCCAAAGAGTATTTATGATAAGGCAATTGAGCAGGGCTATCAGGCTTTAGAGGTCCCGGAGGAATACGGAGGACCTGGATTAAGCCGTGTGGATGTGGCTGCTTTGATCGAGCAGATGGCAATTGCAGATGCAGGCTTTGCCACGACAATTTCGGCCAGCGGCCTTGCCTTAAAACCGGTGCTGATTGCAGGCAGCGAGGAACAGAAAGAACGTGTGTGTGAAATGGTTTTGGAAGGAGGTTTTGGCGCATTCTGCCTGACAGAACCAGGGGCAGGCTCCGATGCAGGAGCAGGCAAGACAACTGCTGTAAAGGATGGAGATAATTACATACTAAATGGTAGAAAGTGCTTCATCACCAACGGAGCAGTTGCCTCCTTTTATTGTGTCACTGCAATGACAGATAAAACAAAAGGGGTAAAAGGAATGTCCATGTTTCTAGTGGAAGCCGGTACTCCGGGACTTAGCACTGGGAAAGAAGAAGACAAAATGGGAATCAGGACCTCTAATACCTGTGACGTTGTGCTGGAGGATTTAAGGATACCGGCTTCCAATTTGATCGGTGAGGAAGGAAAGGGATTTTCCATTGCAATGAAGACACTGGATCAGGCCCGTACCTGGATGGGTTGTATTGCGGCAGGCATTGCACAAAGAGGCATTGATGAGGCTGTTGGGTATGGGAAAGAACGAATCCAGTTCGGGAAACCTGTCATCAAAAACCAGGCGATGCAGTTTAAAGTTGCCGATATGCAGATCAAGACGGAGACTGCCCGTCAGATGGTAGCCCATGCACTGACCAGGATGGATATGGGACTTTCCTATACCATGGAATCGGCCATTGCCAAGTGCTATGCCTCAGACATTGCCATGGAGGTAGCTTCAGAAGCCATCCAGATGTTTGGAGGTTATGGATACAGCCGGGAATATCCGGTTGAAAAGCTGTTAAGAGACGCGAAGATATTCCAGATCTTTGAGGGAACCAATGAAATCCAGAGAATTGTTATTGCTGGCAATATCATTGGGAAATAAAGAAGGAGCGTGCCAATCATGGAAATGTTAGTTTGTATCAAGCAGGTACCCGATGACTCCGTGGAAATCTCCCTGGATCCGGCTGCAAAATTACCGGATTTGGAGGGAGTGACGCCGGTGGTGAACGCCTTCGACACCTATGCCCTTGAAATGGCTGCCAGGTTAAAGGAAACTTTGGGCGGTGAAATCACAGTGGTTTCTATTGGTAATGAAGATGTAAAAAATTCTCTGAAAAACTGTCTCGCCGTGGGCGCAGACGGTGCATATCTGGTAAAGCATGAAAATGCAGAGTCTCTTGATCCCTTAAATATCGCAAGGATCTTAAGGAAAGCAGCCCATGAAATAGAAGAAAATTCAAGTAAAAAGTTTGATCTTATTTTCTGCGGAAAGGAATCCACGGACTATGCCTCCAGCCAGGTTGGACTTCTTTTGGCGAAAGAGCTTTCCCTGCCGGCAGCAACCAATGTGATCCAGGTAGAGCCTGGGGATGGCATTATAAAAATAAAGCAGGAAACAGAGGAAGGCTATCGGATTTTGGAATCCCCTGCTCCCTGTGTTGTTACGGTTCAAAAGCCTAATTACGATCCCAGGTATCCCACCATTAAAAGTAAGATGGCTGCCAGAAAAAAGGAGATTAAGGAATTAACACCTTCTGAGGAGGAAGACAGCATGCTGGAGGTTCTCCGGGTGTTCGAACCGGCAAAGCGGGCGGCAGGCATTAAAATAAAGGCGGATAGCCCGCAGGAGGCAGTTGCACAGGCGATGGCAGTCATGACAGAGGCCAGGATCTTTTAGGAGGTGAAAGAAATGAGTTTTTCAGATGGAAAAAATATTATGGTTTATGTTGAGACCGTTTCCGATACTCCTGTGGGCGGTGCGCTGGAGGTGCTTACAAAAGCTCATAAGCTGGCAGAAGCCAGGGGAAAAGAGGTAATTGCTGTTTTAATCGGCAGAGATCTGGTGGATGCGGCCCGTACAGCCATTATGGCAGGAGCAGACAAAGCGGTCATTGTAAAAAAAGAGAGTTATCAGATGGAGGAATACGGAACAGTCCTTACAAAACTGGCAGAGAAATTTAAGCCTTTCCTGATTCTTTCAGCAGGAACTCTTGTGGGAAAAGATCTTCTTTCCCTGGTTGCAGGAACACTTCATACAGGCTATACTGTGGATGTAATGGATATATCAGACAGAGATGAGCGTCTTATCTTTACCTGCCCGGTTTACGGGGGGACGATTCTCAATGATCTTGTCATAAAGGGGACACCGGCAGTTGCAGCCGTCAGACCAGGGGCCTTTGTAAAGGAACTTCTGGCGGAAAGAACCGGTAAAATCATGGAAGAGAAGGTGGAATCAGAAGAAGCTNNGTGGTAAAAGAAATGGCAGAGGCGGTAAACCTTGAGGAAGCGGAGGTTATTGTATCCGGCGGCCGTGGGATGGGAAGCAAGGAGAATTTTAAACTTGTGGAGAAGCTTGCGTCAGCCTGTCATGGTGTTGTGGGGGCGACAACACCGGCCATTGAGGCAGAATGGGTACCTCGTTCCCATCAGGTGGGACAGTCAGGGAAAATTGTGGCGCCAAAACTATATATTGCCTGCGGGATATCAGGAGCGACCCAGCACGTATCCGGTATGGTTGGTTCAGGATATATTGTGGCAGTCAATAAAGATGAGGATGCTCCTATTTTTGATATTGCGGATGTGGGGATTGTCGGTGATGCAGTCAAGGTGATTCCTCTCCTGATAGAGGAGATCAAAAAGACTCGGTCACTGTAGGGAGAACCATGAAAGTTGTATGGGGGCGTTTATGAATATGATTATCTTTCTTTTGGCATTGGCACCTATTCTATGGCTTATGATTGCTTTGAGCCTGTTGAAGCTTCCGGCATTTAAAGCCTGTCCCATTGCACTGGCAATTGCCATTGTACTATCTATGACCTACTTTAAAATGCCGGCAGTAAATTGTCTGACCGGAGGCTTAGAGGGAATCGCTCTTGCGCTTTGGCCCATTAGCCTCGTGATTCTGGCAGCCATTTTTACCTATAATCTTTGCATTGCAACCGGAAGCATGGACTGCATCAAACAAATTCTGGCCGGAGTATCCGGGGATAAACGGATTCTGCTCCTGATCATCGGCTGGTGCTTTGGAGGCTTTATGGAAGGTATGGCAGGCTTTGGAACTGCAATTGCAATTCCGGCCAGTATGCTGTGCGGTATGGGCTTTCCTCCGATTGCGGTAACGGCAGCGTGTCTGGTTGCCAATGCATCTCCTACGGCATTTGGTTCGGTAGGAATTCCTACGGTCACCGCAGCCCAGATCGCAGAACTTCCAAGCGGGGAAGTGGCCTTTGCAGCAGCCCTTCAATTGACTCCGTTTCTATTGATCACACCCTTTCTTATGGTGTGCATCATCGGAAAATCAGTAAAGGCCTTAAAAGGAGTCTGGCCGGTTGCCCTTATTTCAGGAATATCTTTTGCGGTACCGGAGCTTTTGGCCGCAGCTTTTCTTGGGGCAGAGCTTCCGGTGATCATCGGTTCCATTTGTTCCATGGCAATTACCATAGGTGTAGTGAAGAAATGGTTTAAAAATCCGGATCCAGACTATGGGATTGATGAAAATAAATCCTGTGGGAAAAATAAAATAACGGGCAGGGAAGCAGCAAAAGCCTGGATGCCCTTCCTTTTGATCTTTATATTTTTACTCCTTACTTCCCCAATGGTTCCCCCTGTAAATCAGATGCTTTCCGCTGTTAAAACATCAGTTTCCATTTACACAGGGGAGGGAGCAAAGCCATATACGTTTGTCTGGCTGGAAACACCGGGGGTTTTGATTGCAGCAGCGGCAGTGATCGGCGGTAAGATACAGGGAGCGGATTTCAGACTTATTGGGAAGGTATTTATCAGTACCATGAAACAGATGTGGAAAACCATCCTGACCATTGTTACCATTATGGCCATGTCAAAAATTATGGGATACAGCGGAATGATTGCCGCCATTGCTGGCACGATGCTGGCACTGACAGGAAGTTTCTATCCTTTTACAGCTCCTCTTGTGGGTGCGCTGGGGGCATTTGTAACAGGAAGCGGGACTTCTTCCAGTGTTCTGTTTGGCAGCCTGCAGGCTCAGACGGCTGCAAACCTGGGCGTCAGTCCGGTCTGGCTGGTTGCGTCAAGTACCGTAGGCGCCACCATCGGTAAAATCATATCCCCTCAGAGCATAGCCATTGGCGCTGCGGCAGCCAATTTGCTGGGCAGTGAGAGCAAGGTATTAAATCAGGCAGTAAAATACAGCGCTGCTTTCATTATAATTGCCGGCTGTATCGCGTATTTTGGAAGTAGGGTTTATTAGGAAAGGAAGAAAAAGAATGAAGATCCTTGTTTGCATCAAACAGGTACCTGACAGCAATAAAGTTGAGGTGGATCCTGTTACAGGCGTGTTAAAAAGAGACGGAGCGGCTTCAAAGATGAATCCCTATGACTTGTATGCCATTGAAACTGCTCTACGGATCAAAGAGAAAACGGGAGGTATTGTTGACGTTATTTCCATGGGACCTCCTCAGGCCATGCAGGTCATTAAAGAAGCGTTTTCCATGGGAGCAGACCATGGAACGCTTTTGTCAGACAGACGTTTTGGAGGGGCCGATGTCCTTGCGACCAGCTATACCCTGGCACAGGGAATTAAGGCAATGGGAGAGTATGACTTAATTCTTTGCGGCAAGCAGACCACAGACGGGGACACCGCGCAGGTAGGCCCGGAAATATCGGAATGGTTAAATCTTCCAAGTGTATCCAATGTTGTGAGGATCCGGAAGTTAGAAGAAGATGGAATTACGGTAGATATGGATCTTCCCGATGAGGTAGAGGTAGCTAAAGTAAAATTCCCATGCCTTTTAGCAGTGGATAAAGATATCTTTCAGCCAAGACTGCCGTCATATGTAAAAAAATCAGAGACAAAGGACAGACAGATTCAGGTCCTTACCCTTGATGATATGAAGGATAAGGACGAAATGAATTACGGTCTTAACGGATCGCCCACTCAGGTACAAAAGATCTTCCCTCCGGAAACAAACGATAAAAAGGAAGTGTGGGATGAGTCAGGAGATGTGCTTGCGAAAAAGCTGTTTGAAAAGATTGAAGAGCTGAAATTTGTTTAGGAGGTGAAGAAATGGCAAGATTAATCATACATCAGGAGAGAATTCCTGATCATCAGGAATTGATAAAGATCTGCCCCTTTGGAGCTTTGGAGGAGCAGGATGGAAAAGTTATCGTAAATGCTGCCTGCAAGATGTGCCGCCTTTGTGTAAAAAAGGGTCCTGAGGGCGCAGTAGAGTATGTGGAGGACGTAAAAAGAACCGGGATCAACAAAGATGAATGGAAGGGAATTGCTGTTTATGCAGACCATGTAGATGGCGCCGTTCATACGGTCACCTTTGAACTGATTGGAAAGGCAAAGGAAATGGCAGCAGTCACCGGGCAGGAGGTATATGTTCTGTTCATGGGAAAAGATATCCGTGAAAAATGTGAAGAAATCCTCCATTACGGAGCTGATAAAGTCTACCTATATGATAAGGATGAGCTGGATCGTTTCAAAATAGAGCCCTATACAGCAGTCTTTGAAGATTTCATCAAAAAGGTCAAGCCCTCATCCATTCTGGTAGGAGCAACCACCGTAGGACGTCAGCTTGCGCCAAGAGTGGCTGCCAGAATGAAAACCGGCCTGACTGCGGACTGTACCATTTTAGAAATGAATGAAAATACGGATTTATCCCAGATCCGGCCAGCCTTTGGCGGCAACATTATGGCTCATATCAAGACCCCGAACCATCGTCCTCAGATTGCTACCGTTCGGTATAAGATCATGAATGCCCCTGCCCGCTCGGAAGTAAAATCAGGAGAAATCGTGAATTGTGATATAGATAAGGGAAAGCTTGTCTGTCACATGGAGGTCATTGATATTCTGCCAAAGGAGAAGGAGACCTTTATTGAGAATTCTGAAGTTCTGGTAGTTGCCGGAAGAGGAGTGAAAAAAGAAGAGGATTTAAACATGCTCCGGGAGCTGGCAGATCTTATGGGAGGCCAGGTGGCATGCACCAGACCAATGGCAGAATCCGGCTGGCTGGCTGCAAAATATCAGATTGGCTTAAGCGGACGTACTGTCAGGCCGAAGCTGATCATCACCTGTGGAGTTTCCGGTGCCATTCAGTTTGTGGCCGGCATGAACCATTCAGATACCATATTTGCAATCAACAACGACCCCAAAGCGCCGATCTTCAAATCAGCTCACTATTGTCTGGTAGGCGATCTCTATGAAATTCTCCCGAAACTGATAACAAGGGTAAAAGAGAAGAAAGGAGTATAATCATGGGATATAAGAAACTGGATAAAGATGATATCGCTTACATAAAAAGTATCATTCTGGACGAGGAGCGTGTACTGACCGGTGATTTTATTAATGAAGAGTACAGCCATGATGAATTAAGCGGTACCAGCAGCTATCCTGACATTGTAGTGAAAGCAAAATCAGCAGAAGAGATATCTGAAATTATGAAGTATGCCTATGAAAATGTCATCCCCGTGACTCCAAGAGGTGCCGGAACCGGCCTGGTAGGATCATCCGTAGCCATGGAACACGGGATCATGATAGATACCACGCTGATGAATCAGGTCCTTGAACTGGATGAAGATAATCTGACAATTACGGTGGAGCCAGGTGTTCTGCTGATGGAGCTTTCTGCTTACGTGGAAGATCATGATCTGTTCTACCCGCCGGATCCGGGCGAAAAATCGGCTACCATTGGGGGTAACATCAGCACCAATGCAGGCGGCATGCGCGCCGTGAAATATGGAGTGACACGTGACTATGTAAGGGGTCTGGAAGTTGTCCTTCCAAGCGGTGAGATTACGGAATTCGGAGGGAAGGTCGTAAAAAACAGCTCCGGGTATGCCCTTAAGGATTTAATGGTCGGAGCTGAGGGGACTCTCGGTTTTATTACAAAGGCCACGTTAAAGCTGATTCCCCGCCCCAAGATGGTGATCAGCCTGCTGATTCCGTTCCCTACCCTGGATCATGCAATCAATACGGTTCCTTTAATTGTCAAATCAAAGACCATTCCCACAGCCATTGAATTCATGCAGAGGGAAGTTATTATTGATGCAGAGCAGTATTTAGGAAAGGCATTTCCGGATAAGCAGTCAGACGCTTATCTGCTCTTAAAATTTGACGGAAATTCGGTAGAAGAAATTGAAAAGGCATATGACAGCGTTGCAAAGCTCTGCCTGGAACAGGGTGCCTTAGATGTTCTGATTTCTGATACGGAGGAACGAGAAGAATCCATCTGGAAGGCCAGGGGAGCATTCCTGGAAGCCATCAAAGGTTCTACTACCTACATGGATGAGGTTGATATGGTCGTTCCAAGAAGCTCAGTCAATGAAATGGTCACCTATCTGCATAGCCTCCAAAAAGAGTGTGAGTTAAGGATTAAGAGTTTCGGACATGCGGGAGACGGGAACCTCCATGCCTATATGCTGAAAGATGATTTAAGCGACGAGGAATGGGAAAAACGTATGAGCAAAGCTATGGAGAAGGTTTATGAAAAGGCCAGGAAGCTGGGAGGCCAGGTGTCCGGAGAACATGGCATTGGGTTTGCTAAGAAGCCTTATCTTAGGGAATCTCTCCCGGAGGTGAATTTAATTCTGATGAACGGAATTAAAAAGGTGTTTGACCCTAATAATATTTTAAATCCTCACAAGATTGCCCAGATGTAACGGAATGAAGTATGCACGACGATTAATTGGCGTTAAGTTTTAAAAAAACTATATTGACCCCAATTGGCCTATCAAGGCGACTGTCTCTGAAAGTGGTTAGAGGTCGACCACTATATGTGTGATTTAGGAGCAACCTTGCTCGTTCCACCACCGATAGCCGGAGCAACTTTGGGGTGTCAACAGCTGGAACTAGGCTTGAAGTTAATCGTATCGGCTTTCCTGCTCAGCGAACAGCGCCTTGCGCACCAGCAGGCTGGGCAGCGGCTGATCTCTGCTCCGACAGTAACAAATCCACCATTCTGTCGTAGCTGTACACACCGTCCGCCTGGTTGTTCGCCTTCAGATACATGTCCATGACAGTTCTGGAAACATTTGAGATTATACCCTCATGCTGGCTCCAGAACTGTTTGTGCTGCACCATGTCGCGCTGCACCGCTTGGGACAGGCCGGATATTATTTCCGATGCCAACTCCGGATCGGCTTCCTCCAGAGCGGAGATGGAATGGTCAAACGCTAAAAAAAGCCCGCTGTAAAGCATCATTGGCTCATCCGACAGCTTACATGCCAGATAGGCTATGAAATTCGCCTCATCCTCGCGCATAAAGCCGCTCTGATGAGCTAGTTCGTGCGCCATAGTAGAGGGAAGCGTGAAGAATGGAGCGTTGACATTGATATTGGAAGTGAAGGGAACAAATACCCCTCCTATACCTGCATTTGACATTAGCTCCGACATCACCACTGGTTTGGGCGCAGAGTATAGCGACCTGTCCAGCACGGGATACTGCTCCGCCAGCTTCTTCATCACCAGCACTGAGTGCTGCGCGTAGTAATCGAAGTCCCCCGGCCAGGGAGTGGAAAGGTCAGTATCATTTCCCAGTTGCTCCCTCACCAGCTCCATGTCCTCGGCAAGGGATGTGCACAGTTGCTCCAGTTCCTCTACGCTGGACTGCTCCACATCATATCCGGTGTAATATGTAAAGGTATACCGATGATAGTTCAGCCCACACAAAGCGGTAAAAACAAAATACACCATGCAGAATATTGCGACTGCCCCCACCACGCCACGGTATGCAGCCATACCACGCCCATCCTTGCTTATGATGACCTTGCGGACGTGATAAACGATATATCCCAGACAGAACAGCAAAAACAGCACCACCAGCCATTCAGTCACCGAAAAGCCTACCAGCGACGGCAAAAATCCCACCGCTGTGGACAGCACAGGATACACCGACAGGCTGTACACCTTCTCGGTCCAGTCGGGATTATACCGTGCATATTTTGTCACTATGTATGCGGCGGTTCCAGGTAGGATAAACAGCAACCGCTTGAGTAAGAACTTTTTCATAACGGCCTCCTATATACCAGCAATTGCAACAGGTTTTTCACCGTCACATATCAAGAGAGTATTTTCAACAATAGTTTCTTAATTATATATCATCTACACATCATAGACTTTCAAAAAAACGCTATCTTTTAGAAAAAGGGAGGCGGGCATTCCCATCATTCGTTTTGTAGCCGCTGCAAAATGTGACGGCGTATCAAAATTTGCAAGCATAGCTGCTTTGGTTATATTTTCACCATTCAACAATGCAAGAAAAGCTTTCTGCATCTGATGAAATTGAATATAACTTTTTAAAGGCATGCCAGTCTGTTCCCGAAATAAGTGCGACAATCTACTGGGTGATAACGCCACCTTATCAGCGAACGTTGAAATTGATTGCACATCACAATTACAGCACTCAATGTAACGCAGTAATTCCTTAATTCTATCATCGTATATCTTGACTTGCTCGTTTATACCCAGGCAGTCATATAGCCTGCTGATTAAACTGTGGTAAGCATCAAGTTCATTATTGTGTACAAGTTCATATGCAAGGTTTTGTGCTTCGACAATATCAGGATTATCGAAAATATAATAATCCTCACTCTTTATTATTTTTTCCAACTGGCTGGCCGTATCTGAGGCAGGCCCGATTATTATCGAAAAATGCAATCGGCTATCCGACGAAAAGCTATGACTGACGTTCCCATTTACAACCACACCTTTGCACCTGATTCTTTTTCCAGATATGCATATGTCCAGATTATCTTTAAGACTTAGGAACAACTGCAGCGCCCAATGCTTATGTTCAACTGCATCGATCTGGTCTGTTAGCATTGATATTTTATCTTTATCCCAATATATTTTGATCATAATATTTTTGCACCTCTGTTATTTTTATATCTATCTACATTCCCAATCATCATAATAACATATCTAATGCGACATGTAGCTGTCGGATTGGAAAATATATTTTTTCTACCAAGACTTTGCCTTTTTCGTAGCCCTTTTCAGCAAACGGAGCGCCCACGGGAAAACCGCCTTTTTCGGGGGTTTCGTTAAATGGCAGGCAGGGCAAGTGTCAAGACACTTGCACGTTTTTCAAATTTTCCGTAGTTGGAAAACTTGATAAACTCCGCTTGTTGGGGCAGCCGCCCCAAACCCTGCAACTTCGAGGTGTTGACAAATCCTATTATTAAACCCCTCTGATGTGATATAATAAGAGATAGAAAAAAGCCCGGAGGGCAAGCACATGATGACAAGAAACTGCGGTAAGCAGGTTAAATTCCATACATTGAACAATGAGAACCTCGTTCCTGAGTACCATTTCCTGCGAAAGCTGGTAGGACGCCAGCGCGTAAAAATCAAATATTGGGCTGAGTGCCGTTACTAAAAATAATAAAGGAGCTTTTAGCCTTATGGATCAATACCGATCCATAAGGTAAAAACTCCTCCTAAAAAACTAAAATTTAATTCTCTTCTCCAGCAAAGCAATCCCCCGATACAAAATCGCTGATACAATACACAGGATCACGATGCTCATGACTACCAGATCCATTTGGAAGAGATGCGGATACGAAATGATATGGTAGGGGATCGCTCTGTTTTTTATTAAAGTATCTCATAATGGGAATCATAAAGAATAATTGTTGATACTTATCGAGGTTCACACTGGCGTGCTTAATAGTCCTTCCCGTACTGTTTTCTTGTTTGTCGTTTGCGTTCGTACAATTCCATTAGCTCTTTTTCAACTTCAGCTTTTTTCACCCTTTGAAATATGTTAAGTTTCATATTGATTGCTTCAAGTTCTTTTACTCGTTCTCGCAACGAGTGCATAGCATTGTTGAATTCTTTCTCTAAGCGCTGTCTTTCTTCCGTCTTTAGACGAGCCTCTTCTTTGAGCTTATTTGCCATAGTGCGACTTGAATTTGCTTTATTACCTGAATCTTTATATTCCTTTAAGCCATCAAACAATTCAGCAGCATCTAAATATTGTCTCTCCGTCTGGGCGTCCTTAATTTTACATAATCCCATTTGATATATACCCTCTATGCGTTCGTTTTCCAACCTATCCATAATTTTTTGGTTGTAACCCTCAACTGTTATTTTAAAATTGTTGTCAGAGAATCGAACCGCTTTTTGGTAGTCAGGATAATCATCAAGGGGTTTGTCGTGGGATATAATTTCTTCCGAATAATGCAGTTTCAACGTAGCTAAGAGTTTATAAAAATAAGCCTGTGAGTTTCTTGGTTCCAGGTCTAAAATTCGATTACAATACTCATTGGCTGATTGAAAATCACCATCTTCAAGAAAAAGGCTGACACGGTCTAACAATTGATTAACACCAGGTGTCAAAAAAGGCATATCCCCATTTGCCTGCGAATAACTGTCACTTTTCTCCACAGAAGAAGACAGCACTTTTGTTATACCACGTATTAAGTCCTGGATAAAGCCGATCTTTGTCATATCCTGGCTTTGAAGCATAGATAATTCTTCAGGTAAATCGTATGCGTCCATATCGCTGTAACAGGGAATCAAAAGCCTGCTTCTATCTTTTTTTGTCAACGTCAGATAGCGACTCCATTCATTTTTAACCCAAGTGGAATTAAAATATTCCTGCTTTGTACCTATAACGACCATAACCTTTGCACTGTTTAAAGCTGCAAATATGTATGGTTCATATTGTTGACCGAGTTTATCCTCTAATGTAATTCGAGAGAAAAACACTTTATATCCTTCATTTGTTAACTGGTAGTAGACATCTTGTGCAATTGTGCTGTCTTTTGTGCGGTTTCCACCGTCCGTGGTTTCCTTATAACAAATGAAAACATCATACGGTTTCTCTTTCGCGGATATTGAAAGTATACTCTTTTGAATTTCAGCAATGCGCTTTGCTTCTGACTCATAAAGCTTTTTGGTGTAGAGATCTTCTGCATTTTCAATCGCTGCAAGATAATCCGCATCTGCCAAAATCGAATCGCTATGTACACGATGGCAGGTAGGAATCCGTTCATGAGACTGAGGATCTTCCACATATTCGATTCCATATCTTGATAACACGAGACCCCAATGTGCCTCTGCTGATAAGGAATCAATATTAAGGATGCTCTCATATGCAATTACTGCTTTATCAAAGTCATTTTGGCGTCTAAAATGATTTGCTCGGTTATAGAGGTTTGTTATTTGCTCGTCAGTTGCTTTAGGTAGAGTCATTGTGCTGCCGCAATGGTCACAGGTTCCGTATGTTTGATTTACGGCTGCTTCGATATCCCCACCGCACATTTTACATTTTAATAATGCCATAGTAATGTCTCCTCAATAAATACACTATTTCATAGTTTTACATTTTCCATTACGTTCAGCGATTAGTTGCTGAAGTTCGTCACAACTTGATTTTATTATAGATGAATCATAAATAGCTATTGCATCTGTAAGGCCAGCTACTTTTGATTCAATCTTGTTTTCGATTGCTGCGAGCTGTGGACTACTCATTGGATCGCTGTAGCGTATTGATTCGGCAAGATTTTTTAACATCTTTTTTGTAATTTCATCTGGGGCTTTGGTAATCAGGTTTTCTATATCTGTCTGCAAGGATTTATTGTGAAAAATTTTTTCTTTTACCTTTAAATCGATACGTTCAATTTCAACTTTTGCAATGTCAGTAGCAATCAAGCCAATTGTGCATGCTCCAAAGAGAATTGTATTTAGTACGATTCCATATTGGAATGGAACATCTGATAAAATCATCTCTAACACACCGATAATTAGTTGTGCTATTAGATAGCACCACACAAGAGAAAGCAGCGTACACCCATAGACTTTGCTTCTCAGGCCCTCTCGTCGGAATGCATAAAAGCCAACACCAGCAGTCAGTAAAATAGCCACCATTGAAAAAAAGTATCCGGTCCAAAACATTCTCCCATGGTTGAATGGGAGCATAAAAGCTATTATGTTATAAACAGCGAGTATGATAAAGACTATTACGAGAGATAAGCCCTTATTTTTTGAGATATTCATAAATATAAAACCTCCTTTGTAAATTGGTTTAATTACAGGCTGTTCAGTAGTTTTTTCTTTTCTTCATCAAATTCCGCATCAGAAATAATTTCCGCCTCTTTCATTAACTTCAGCTTTTCTAGCTTCTGCTTAAAAGAAGCCATTTCATCAGAATCATCCAATGGCCCTTCTCCAGATTCAGCAGGCGCGTCCGTTTGCGACATAACAGGGTGAATGGCTTCGTTAGTAATGCCAGCTACCACTGCGCTCATGCTACCAGCAATACCTCCCATCATTCCAAGACCAATGCCGGCACTGGAAAGATTCCCAACTCCTTCATTTTGGGCAACTTTTTCAGCGATATCATAACCTCGTTCCGATTGATAAGTATATCCTTCTTGCGCCCTTTTTTGAGCCATTGCAGCAGATTCAATGACTAATCTCTGTGCGCTGGTTTGTTGGTCGATTATACCAACCTTTTGTCTTAATTGTGCATTTGCAACATCAGCATATTGCCGGATATGTATATCCTGAAAGGACTCATATGCTTTATCTCCATCAGGCTTCACAATCGTTGTAACAAAAAAACGTTCAAGTGACAGGCCATAATCAGCAAAGTCGGGAGCCAATTGTTTGTGCAAAGCAGTTGAAAGCTCATCCATATGTGAATCAACTTCAAATATGCCGAATTCACTGTTCTGCATTGTTTGAGCAAGATATGGTTTAACTCTGGCCATTAGAAAAACACGGAACATCTGCGTAAGCTCTGCTTTATCAATGGATTTTTCCGCTCCAACAAGTTTCATAAGCATTTTTCTGGAATCGTCAACACGCAAGGACATTTCACCCGACGCCCCAATTTTTAAAGGGAATTTATAGGAGGGGTCCATGTACTGAACCTGACTATCTGTCCCCCATTTAATCGACATTAGCTCAGCTTTATTAATAAAATAGACTTCACAATGAAAAGGCGTCTGGTCATTCGTTGGTGCACTCAGAAACTTTCTTACTAAGGGAATATTTTGTGTTTCAAGTGTATGGCGTCCTGGACCAAATAAGTCTAACGCCTGACCATTCATAAAAAATATTGCTTCCTGAGACTCATGGACGATCAGTTGAGTTCCAGTGTTAAAATCTTCAATATCTGATTTCCATATAAAAGTGCTGTTATCTCCTTCATACTTGACAATCTGAAATATATTTGCCATTGCGTGCCCTCCCGTAATAGTACTTTTATTTAATAATCTTTTTAAACGATAGTTTTCCTTCTATATGAAACAATTAATGGGCTTTTGACATATCCACTTTGTGTTTGTAATGTTAAAGTCACATAAATGATAGCATATATAAATGAAGAAAACTCTTAGTATTAGTTATACATTATGTTATTAAATGTTTCAATATGTAATGGGGAATTTAAACACAAATAAGCTCTCATCACAGGAACTGTTCGCGCTGAGAGGTTTCGTGATGGAGCGTTACTGGACTACTTTAATAGCGGTTGTATAGCAAAATGACTGAACCGATTAAGGGAAATAGATTCTCAAATGTGTCATTGAGCAAACGCAATTATCGATAAAATCAACCAGATGGTTGTTGAAAAAATAAGGGTAAAAATTAGAACATAGATAAAAGGAACTTTTGCAGCATGGCTAATGAATATATGGCAAAAGCTCCTTTTATCAAGTGAAAAAGTTATAACTTAATTCTCTTTTCCAACAGGGAAATCCCCTGATATAAAACTGCNNTTGCCGATACAATACAAAGTATTACAATAGACATCACTACCAGATCCATCTTAAACACCTGGCTTCCATAGATAATCAAATATCCCAGTCCTTTATTCGCCGCCAAAAATTCTCCAATAATAACGCCGACCAGACAAAGTCCGATGTTGACCTTTGTATTGCTGATGATGAGAGGTACAGAACCAGGAAGCAGTACCTTGAAAAGAACATCCTTTTTCTTTCCGCCCAGAGAATAGATCAGCTTGATCATGTCAGGATCCACCTGGGAAAAGCCGGTATGGAGCGTCATGATGCATCCAAAAACGGCTACGGAAATGGAAGCGACGATAATTGTCTTAATATTGTTGCCCAGCCATACAATTAAAATGGGAGCAAGGGCAGATTTTGGAAGGCTGTTAAGCATGACAAGATAAGGCTCCAACACTTCCGACACACTGCGGCTGGACCATAAAAGAACAGCGATCAGCAGGCCGGAGACGGTNNCGGTGACCAGGGCAAAGCTTATGAGGGTTTCCATCACGGTTACCCCGATGTGCATAAAAATGCTTTTGTCCACTACCATATTAAGGAAGCAGGTGGTCACACGGGAAGGAGAGCTGAATATGAAGTCATTGATAATGCCCAGTCTTGCACACAGCTCCCAAAGGGAAAGAAGCAGTACCAGCAGCATGGTACGCCACACCCGTACATTGCGGCGGTGCAGCTTTTCCTTTTCAATAAACTCCTGTTGGGCTAAGGTGGGATGAGTCTCAATCATGATTCTGCAGCTCCTTCCATACCTGATTAAAGTAAACAGAAAATTCCGGCATGTTCCGCCGTGTCAAAGGCCGTATATCGTCATCTCCGAAGGAAACCGGTACGATGGCTTTTATTTTGCCCGGCCTGCTTGTCAGTACGATGACTCTGTCGGCAACACTGATGGCTTCAGAAAGGTCATGTGTGATGAGAATCGCAGTTTTATGAGTGCTTTTTATAATGGAACTGATGTCATCACAGACGGAAAGCCTGGTTTGATAGTCCAATGCAGAAAATGGTTCGTCTAATAAAAGAAGGTCCGGTTCCAGGGCCAGGGTGCGGACCAGTGCGGCACGCTGCCGCATGCCTCCGGACAGTTCAGACGGCTTTGCCTGCTCAAAGCTTCCAAGGCCGTAAGTATGGAGCATCTGATGCAGCTTTTCTTTGGAGCTTTTGTTTCGCTTTTTCTGAATTTCCAGCCCCAGTTCGGCATTTCCCATAATGGTACGCCATTCAAAAAGGTGATCCCGCTGCAGCATGTAACCGATATTGACGCCGGATTTTGCCTGTGAGACGCCGTCAATTATGATTTCTCCTTCGTCAGGTACTAATAATCCGCTAAGAAGAGATAGAAGAGTTGATTTCCCGCAGCCGGATGGACCGACAATTGCAAGGAATTCTCCGTTATCTGCAGTAAATGATATATTGGAAAGGGCCAGTGTCTCACCCTCAAGGGAATGATAGGAGTAACTGATCCCGCGAACTTCCAGTTTTGGCTTCATGGGTCCTCCTTATATGACAGATTTGATCTGATATAGTGTTATGATATGTACAAAAAAAAGGAGTGTGAAGGACTAAGCCTTCCGATCTTTGATACAACATGCACTATCGCTATTTTTTCCTTCCTTCATAGCCTGATAAAGACCCGGATGCAGGAATAGCCAAAAAAATGGTGGAATATATGGCGGAAATGCTGGAAAAATAAGAAAAAACCCTTGCAATGGAGAATAAACGGTGTTATACTATCTAGGATAACATGATAGTTAGACTGATAAAGAGTGGGCGAAAGTCCACTCTTTCAATTAGTTTGGAAAGGTGGGAGAAGGATGGCGAGGGGAGAAGAGTACGAGGCAAAGACAGACAGCTTTTTGCTGCCACTTATGGAAGAAAATAATTATGAACTGGTTGATGTAGAGTACGTAAAAGAGGCAGGAAACTATTATCTGCGGGCTTATATAGATAAAGAAGGCGGGATTACGGTAGATGATTGTGAAACCATAAGCCGCAGGCTGGGAGATTGGCTGGATGAAAAGGACTTTATTGCGGACAGTTATATTTTAGAAGTCAGCTCTCCAGGGCTTGGAAGACCGCTTAAAAAAGATAAGGATTTTAAGAGAAGTATCGGAAAAGATGTGGATATAAAGTTATATAAACCTTTAAACAAACAGAAGGATTTTACAGGGACGCTTTCATCCTATGACAGGGAAACAGTGACCATTACCCAGGAAGACGGAATAGAGCTTGTGTTGAACCGCCCGGAAATCGCTTTGATCCGGCTGGCATTTGATTTCTAAACAGTAAGATATATTAGGAGGATAAAAAAATGAATAAGGAACTGTTAGAAGCACTGAATATTCTGGAGAAAGAGAATAATATTAGCAAGGATACCCTGTTAGAGGCAATCGAAAATTCTCTCCTTACGGCGTGCAAGAACCATTTCGGAAAAGCGGATAATATCAAGGTCAGCATTAATCGTGAAACCTGTGATTTCAATGTATTTGCAGAAAAAGAAGTGGTGGAAACAGTTGAAGATCCCCTGCTGCAGATCAGCCTGGCAGATGCAAAGATGGCAGATCCGAAGTACGACATCGGTGATGTGATTCATTGCCAGATTGACTCCAAAAAGTTTGGAAGAATTGCCACACAGAATGCAAAGAACGTGATTCTGCAGAAGATCCGGGAGGAAGGCAGAAAATCTCTTTTTAACGACTGGTACTGCCAGGAGAGGGAAGTTGTCACAGGAATTGTGCAGAGATATTTGGGCAGGAATGTAAGCATTAATTTAGGCAAGGTGGATGCCATCCTGAATGAAACAGAAATGGTAAAAGGGGAAGTATTTAAGCCTACAGAGAGAATCAAGGTGTTCGTTCTGGAAGTAAAGGATACTCCCAAGGGCCCAAGAATTTCCGTATCCAGAACTCATCCGGATCTTATAAAGCGGCTGTTTGAATCCGAGGTCGCCGAGGTGAAGGACGGAACGGTAGAAATCAAGGCAATTGCAAGGGAGGCAGGGTCAAGGACAAAAATTGCTGTTAAATCCAATGATACCAATGTAGATCCGGTGGGTGCATGCGTAGGCTTAAACGGTGCAAGGGTTAATTCCATAGTGAATGAGTTAAGAGGAGAGAAAATCGATATCATTAACTGGGATGAGAATCCGGCCTACTTAATCGAAAACGCGTTAAGCCCGGCAAAGGTTATCTGTGTCGTTGCAGATGAGGAATCAAAGGAAGCACAGGTTATTGTTCCGGATTACCAGTTATCACTGGCCATCGGAAAGGAAGGACAGAACGCAAGGCTTGCAGCCCGGCTTACCGGATATAAGATTGACATTAAGAGTGAGACACAGGCAAGAGAACTCGGTCTGTTTGAAGAGCTGGGACTTGATTATCAGGACTCAGGAGCCGGATATGAAAGCTATGGAAATGAATACCATGACGGCGGAAACAGCGAAACGCAGTACTACCAGGAAGAGTATCAGAACGACTACCAGGAATAAGACCTGGCTGGTGATTACCAGAATAATAAGCAGGAAGTGATGGAAACGTGAGTACAAAGAAATTGCCGCTCAGACAGTGTATCGGCTGTGGTGAGATGAAAAATAAAAAAGAAATGATTCGTGTTCTGAAAACCTCAGAGGATGAGATCCTTCTTGACGCAACCGGACATAAAAACGGACGGGGAGCTTATCTCTGCCCTTCTTTGGAATGTTTTAAGAAGGCAGTAAAAAGCAAGGGACTTGAGCGTTCCTTCAAGATGGCGATTCCGAAAGAAGTTTACGAAGCATTGGAAAAGGAGATGGAACAGTTTGAATGACAGACAAAAGATCCTTAATCTGATTGGTCTGGCCACAAAAGCAGGAAAGACTGTAAGCGGAGAATTCATGACAGAAAAGTCCGTAAAAACTGGGAAAGCATCGTTAGTGATCATATCTGAGGAGGCCTCGGAGAATACTAAAAAGATGTTTACCAATATGTGTACTTACTATGAGGTTCCAATCTACTTTCTTGGGGGAAAAGATGAACTGGGCCACGCTATGGGTAAGGAGATGAGAGCATCTCTTGCTATTGTGGATCATGGGTTTGCAAAGGCAGTCGTGAAACTGATGAATACAAAGGTCGGTAGTGAGTGTGAAGAGGACCTTTCACATCTACCGGTATGTGCTGCGGAGCGCGCACAGAATGGAGGAAAGCATGAGAGTATATGATCTGGCAAAAGAACTGGGAAAAGACAGTAGTAAGGAGATACTGGATATCTTGGAAAAACATAATATAAATTTAAAGAGTTCTTCTAACGTTACGGATGAGCAGGCGGCAATTGTGAAAAAAGAAGTTGGCGGTCACAACCGGGGACCTTCACCGGCACAATCCAATGCACCGGATGGGGATGACTCCGATGCGCCGAAGAAAAAGATTGCGGCAGTATTCAGACCGCAGAACGCGCAGATGAAGCCACAGGGACAGCATTCCCAGCCGCAGAATGGAAGAGAAGGAAGACCTTTTCAGTCTGACCGGCCGAGTGGGGAGCCAAGAAACCGTCAGGTAACAGAGCAGTCTTTATCTGGAACTACTGAAATTCCAAAAGAACAGAATACAGGAAGCCGGGAAGGCGGAAGACCGCAGGGAGGCTACCAGGGAAACCGTGACAACCGTGAGGGAAGACCGCAGGGAGGTTACCAGGGAAACCGTGACAACCGTGAGGGAAGACCACAGGGTCAGGGAGGCTATCAGGGTAACCGTGATGGAAGACCACAAGGCCAGGGAGGCTACCAGGGCAACCGTGACGGAAGGCCACAGGGCCAGGGAGGCTACC
>DJBG01000238.1 GCA_002429965.1 Hungatella sp. UBA5982 | reverse complement strand
CCATACCCTGCTGCGGCTTTGATACACAGTCAGTTGGGGAACCCCGCCGAGCAGCAGCTTTCTATCTGCCGGGAAACGTAAGATCATTGTCGCCTGACCCGAGTCTGATGTCGCACCATAAATTCCTGCAACATATGTTCCGGTCAATGTATCTTCCGTATGTGGATAATAAATAACGTTGGTTGTATAATCTGCAGAATTATCAGGTTCACTCTGATCGAACATTTCTGTCTTTGATGTCTCTAATGTAAAAGACTGGGCGGCGTAAATACTCATCGTATCCATTGGAGAAATACCATTCAATGGAGAAATGCCATTCATTGGAGTAATTCCATTATCATCTACTCCGTCGCTTACTTGAACCAGGATTGAAGGCAACANNGCATGCCGTATTTCCATCATAAGCTGGTTGTGAACTCCATATTACCGGTACGGAAACCAGTAATTCTTCCTCAAAATCCTGATTGTCATCCAGAGTCCCGTTGCTTGGCGTCGCCCATGTTATACGATGTACGGTTGCTGTTAATCTATCAGGCAAATTTAAGCTTTCTTCATTTGTTCCCAACGATACGGTTCTGTTGGCAACATCATCTGCCAAAGATTCAAAAGCAATAATTTCACTGCCTGCGCCGCTGAACAGGCTTTTTTCTGCCAATCTTTCTGCTGCTAAAACAGGTGTCATACCAAATACCATAATGATGGCAAGGACCGCCGATATATATCTGCAACTTGATTGTTTCTTCATAATTCAATTCCTTTTCCGTAAATTTGAAACCGAAAGTTAATGATTTAACTTTCCGCCTTTGGTTTGTATTATATAATTATATAAGAGTCAGGTAATTACCCCTATTCTTATTTTATTGTTATGATAAGGTTGGTTGTTTGGCATAATTCTTAATTGGGGTACCACGCCCGCAGCAAAACTTGTCAGCCAGCTTTTATTATTTTCAATGGTTTCAAGGAGTATCGTTCTACGCTTAACGCTTATCACGAATTCGAGATATCCCCATATTTCATTGCATTGCATTCCGTTAAACTTTTCGGATTGAAAGATTTTATTTTCATTCCACCAATCACCTCCTTTTTACACCGATCCATGATCAGGCACCTTCTGCCCTTTTCTCCCTCTGAAATTCGATAAAAAGACAGCTAGTTTAAATTATATAGTTTTTTCTTTTATCTAAATGAATGTTGTTCCCAACGGGCTGAATATTGTATCAAACGATTACCGGTATATAAACTTTACTTATTTTCAAAATCAAAAAAATTGTTTACTCTTTTCAATTAACTTATGGTTCATATTTGGTTAATTTAGAACATAATTCTGGCAATTCGGAACAAATCCGCTTGTAAACACGTTCAGAATATTATATTAATAACGTATTATCAGACATCAGGCGATGCTCCCGCCGCTCAGCCTAACTTAGCTCAACATACAAAACGGAGGTGGTCTGTATTCCCAAGATATATACATCAGAAGACGTTTTAACTGCAGCAATGGAACGAATTAACATCGCATTTTCACATTTCTCCCATCTATATCTCTGCGTATCCGGCGGCAAGGATTCATCCGTTATGCTCCAACTCTGCGCGTACACAGCCCGGGAAAGGGGCAAGAAATTCAGCATCCAGTATATTGATCTGGAATCACAATATCAGGCAACGATTCAGCATATTGAAGAGCTGCGCCGTATGACGGCAGATGTAGTGGACAGGTTTTACTGGTGCTGCTTACCCCTGTCACTGCGTAATGCGGTATCCGTCATCCAGCCTAAATGGATCTGCTGGGACCGTAATGAACGGGATAAATGGGTAAGAGATATGCCTGATTACGATTGCGTTATAAACGAAAACAACTTACCGGAGGATTGGACATGGTTTTACAAAGGCATGGAGTTTGAAGAATTTACATACCAGTTCAGTCAATGGTTCCAAAAAATCCATGGCAATTCTGTTGGCGTAGGCATCGCCATCCGGAGCAATGAGAGCCTAAACCGTTTTAATACCATTATCAGTAAAAGGAAGAAGAAGTTCCAGGGTTATGGTTGGACTACAAAGCTTCGTGTTCCTGAACCCGATCCCGAGATCTATCATTTCTATCCGCTATATGATTGGCGGACAGAAGACATCTGGGGTGCCGTAAGCCGGCTGGGACTTGTCTATAACGAAATTTATGAACTGATGTATAAGAACGGGCTGAGCATCCACCAGCAGCGGCTCTGCCAGCCTTATGGAGATGACCAGCGCAACGGACTGAACCAGTTCCGTGCACTGGAACCTGAAACCTGGGAGCGGGTGGTCAATCGGGTACACGGCGTAAATTTTGGAAATATTTACGCCAGATCGTCACTGCTTGGAAATATAAAGTCCGAAAAGCCCATGGAGATGACCTGGCAGCAGTATACCGTTTTATTGCTTGAAAGTCTCGGCCTATATTCACCAGAGCTGCGGGATCACTATTACCGTAAAATTAATACTTATTTACAGTGGTGGTCCTCTCACGGATTCCCGTTGGAGAAAATACCAGACGAAGCAGACCGGAAGTTAGAGGCAAAAAAAAAGGTTCCGTCATGGCGGCGGATAGCCAGAGCTATTGAAAAGAATGATTTTTGGATGCGCGGACTCAGTTTTGCGCCATCGAAGTCAGACGTAAAGCTTTTTATGCAGCTTAGAAAGCAATATCAGAATTTTATACATTTGGAGGATGCGCAGGACAAGCAAATGCGGAAGATCATCCTGGAGGAGGAGGGCAATGGAAAAAATACAATGCTTTGAAGGGAACTATGATAAAGCGCTTTTTTATTCGAAGATGGGGCGCTTTTTCGCAGAGGAGCGATACATCAGGCAAATGCCCTATTTGCGCAACGAGCCCGATAAAATCTGGTTTCTAATTGAAAAAGAAGGGCAGGTCGCCGCCTTTTCATCTCTGATGATTAAGGATGAATACATTTTATTTTCTACCGAATATGTGGAGATAAGATACCGCAGACAAGGCCTGTTCAAAGCCTTAACAGATGCCCGGTTCGTATACTGTCACGAAATCAAAATGCCTGTGCGCACCTCGACCAACATTGAAGTTATCAGGGATTACTATATACGGCAGGGATTTATAATTTATAGAAAAACAAAAAACTATTGGTTTTTATCCGGAAAAAGTCAGGAGATTGCGCATGGAATCCACAAAAGAGAAAATAGCAGGAACCTGCTATTCGGAGCTTGAAGCTTGTATTGAGAAAATCATACAACTACTAAAAACAATGAAACTGCATGAAAAGGTACAGGCACTAAACAAAATTCGCCGGGCATTAAGCAAATGTTCTCCGTTTCACGATCCTGTAGACCTCGTGGAGTGGATCCCCGCCCAAAAGGTACAGGCAAACGATTATAATCCCAATAAGGTTGCGCCGGATGAAATGGAACTGCTTTATACCTCTATCAGAATGGACGATTTTACCCAACCAATCGTATCCTACCGTATTGACAATGATCACTACGAAATCACAGATGGATTTCACCGTAACAAAATTGGCAGATATCCTGAAATAGCCAAAATACGCCATGGTTACTTACCTTTAACCATCATTGATAAGCCTCTGGACGAACGCATCGGATCTACGATCCGCCACAATCGGGCAAGAGGAACCCACCAGATCCGTTCGATGAGTGAGATTGTTGTCAACCTTTCAAAAATGGGATGGTCAGACGCTAAAATCGAAAAAAATTTGGGCATGGAATTGGATGAAGTCATACGGCTGAAACAAATCAGCGGATTGAAAGAAGCCTTCCAAAACCACGAGTTTTCCAAATCGTGGAAAGAATTTGAATATAAAAATTATAAATGAAACATTAAAAGGCAGCTTCCATCTCATTGGAATCGCTGCCTGTTTTTATACTGTTTTAGCTGCTTTTGAGCGGGGATTTTTAGGTATGCAGCCCTTTATTCTGAATATCCTCTTTTCTCTGTCTGGTTCTATAAATACCAATCCCCCCAGCCCTTCAATCGTCTCCCTTATGATTCGTAACCCAAAACCATGGAAATCCTTGTCCTCTTTTGTTGTCTCTGGTTCACCGCCCACAATTAACAGCTCTCCGTTAAATGAATTGGTTACCTCAATGATTGCCCAATACGGAGTACTATTGCTCGTCACCTCAATGAAACGTTCTGAATCGGATACCTTGTTACAGGCTTCTATCGCATTGTTAATAATATTGGAAAAAACACGGACAATGTCCAGGTCTGCCATTGGTACAGATTCAGGGAGATATGCATGCGCCGAAAAACGGATATTCTTTTCTTCGCAGACACCAGCCGCATCCTGCAATATGGAATCCAAGATCATATTATCGGAATAGTTTTTGTGAATCATTACGCTCTGCTGCATCGTATCGTGAATGTCGTCCAACATTCGGATGGCCTTTTTATATTCCTTGCGGCGCAATAAAGTTTTTAAAGAAGCCATCAACTTTTCATAATCATGCCGAAAGGCCCGATAGCTTTCTGTAAATTTGCGATAGGATTGATAGTGACGCATTTGACGGGAAAGTTGTTCTTGCAATTGATGAGTAAACAATTCGTATTCAAATAATTCAGATATCCTTGATGCATGATTCAGGATAACCAGCAGCCACAGATTACTTATAATGCAGGAGCCCAAATATAGAGATGAAAACCAAATTTGCCTGATATCATCGTAGTAACGCCCATCATTAATAAGTGTGAGAAACAGCCATTGAAAAAACAGATAAATGACCACAAATTTAAGCTGACCTTGGTTACTCAGTAAATACCTGGCCTTTTGTTTTGGAAGGATGACATCACGGATAAGCAGGAAGTACAGAATTGCAAGAAGTACGGTCAATGCAGAAATCATACCAATATTATTGTTTTGCTGGAGTACATCTTTAATACTTGTATGCAAAACGATGGAATAAATTGAAAAGATAATTCCTCGGCTGGAATACAAGGAAAATGTATAGATGCTGCCTGCATAAAGAATTTGAATAGGAGTTCCATTGAATAAGAAATTGAAAGATAACATAAATGACATAAACACCAGATAAACAGCGAATCTTGAATCCAGCAGTGTATAGGCCGCAGCCGATATGATAACATTTATGGCAATTGCAATAATATAAAAGATCCAATGATCCTTTTTCGCCGGAAACAGCTTTTTAAAACGCAGAAGAGTAAATGCATCATAAATAATCAACGAAGCAAGACTTAACATCATATTCTCCTATCCACAATCATGAATGTTGGTACGACTGATATAATCAATGAAAACCTGTTTCATCTGCTTCATATAAGTTGCACCGATCGGAATATTTTCACCTGTTTTCAAAAACAAGGTGTTCTGTTGAAATTGCGAAATATAGGACATGTTCACAATATACGAACGGTGAATGCGAATGAATCCCTTATGGAGCAACTGATTCTCCAACTGCTCCATTGTCGAATAAAAATCAAAGCTTTCCCCTCCATTGTAGTGGACTGTCACAATTCGTTTCCAGATTTCGAAGAAAGAGATTTCCTTGAATGGAATAACTTTTCGAATATTATTCTTACCCGACTCACAAAGGAACATATCATTTTCCTTTTTTGAGACCAAAGTCGTAGCCCTGATGAATACTTCCTCAAATTTAGCAGTAGTAATATTGGATTTCATCAGATAGTGGATCGGTGAAATATCATAAGCATCAAAAACATAATCCTCACTTATAGTCAGAAAGATGATTTCTGAATTACACTCAAGTTCACGAAGCCTCTTCGCGGTGTCCAGCCCATTCAAATTATTCATCAAGATATCCAGGTAGATGATGTCTGCTTGGTTCGGTGAATCAGCCAGGTAAAACAAAAGTTCTTCTCCGCTGTTGAAATAAGAAATGGTGATTTCCACCTTGTTTTTCTTTGCGACTTTTTTTATCAGCCTGGCATATTGTGCACGGGCTTCTGGATCATCATCACACATAAATATCGTCAACATGATTATTCACCAACCTTTCTGCAAGGCAATATATCTCATCAGCACCAGGATAATATGTATTTGAACTGCTTCTAAATTTAGGACAAATGTTGTACACACCAGCCTTTCATGGACCTCAAAGTTGGAAGAAAGGACCGCATATACTTGATAGTGTTCAAGTTTATCCACCGTACTTTTTTCCCTGTTTTACTTAAAAAATGCACTGATAGTATAACACACTGTATATATTTTTTCAATTATATAATAATTCCATCTCTAGTATTAAAATAGCGCGAATGAGTCAATTAGATGATAAATCGAATTTGATATATAGAGTTGAATATTATATCAGCTGGGTAAACTACAGATCCATTGAAGATGAGTCTTACCTCAAAAATAGAAATGGCAGATATCGGAAAACTGAAAAAGTAAAATCCCTCCCTGCCAGTTTTTAAGAATCCGGCAGGGAGGTATTTTGTTTCATGGATTTCTGATCTGATGCCTACGGAAGCTAAAACCATCAGCCTTTGTTCTGGCTGCATTTGACCGCATCTATGGCAAGGACCACCAAAAGTGCTAAAAGGCTGTCCTGCCCATCGGTCACATCAATCAAGTAGGTATCGGTAAAATGAAAAAGCTGCTTTTCAATCCGTGCAACAATGCTGCCGGTCTGGGAAAGAATGGAGTAATCCCATTCCAGGAAGCTGCCTTCCACATGCCAGCCATTGCAGTCAACGGAAAAAGAGGGTTTAAAAAAAGTAAACTCCTTGGTGATGGTTCCCACCGTTTCTCCGCCGATCTGGATGGCAAACCGGGGCAGGAAGGTAAGCACCTGTTCCCTTAAGGTAGCCAGGTGATTGCCGCTGTTGTCATAGATTTCCAGCTTGTGGCCCCAGGCAGGCCTGCCGCAGACCGTATATACGGCAGCGCCATTTTCATCATATATGTCGTAACTATCAAACCAGGAAAAAAAACGCTGTTTAAACATAAGTTTCATGATATCTTTCTATCTCCTTTTCCGTCTTTGTCCATCATCTGCTCACACCATTCCCTTAGCACGCATTCCCCGCACTTTGCCTTCCTTGCCGTACAGATTGCCCTGCCATGATAAATCAGCTGAAAATTGATTCGGTTCCAGTGGTCCTTTGGCAGTATCCTCTGCAATTCCACTTCCACCTCTGCCGGATTTTTCCCTGTGGCCCAACCCAGCCGCCTGGAAATGCGGAATACATGGGTATCCACCGTGACCCCAGGAATTCCGTAAGCATCTGCCAGAAATAAGGTGGCGGTTTTTCTGCCCACTCCGGCAAGATTTAAGACCCCGTCAATATCCATCGGGACCTCACCTCCATATTCATCCGCGATCTGCCTGCAGCATTTTTTCAAATTTCTTGCCTTATTTTTATAAAGTCCGATGGAGCGTATGGAATCCTCAATTTCCTCCAGGGCCGCTTCCGCCATCTGCTCTACGGTCTGAAAGCGCTGAAACAGCTGGGGTAGCACCTCCTCCACCTGTTTGTCCGTGCTTTGGGCGCTAAGCATGATGGCCGCCAGTAGCTGCCAGGGCTGCTGATGGTAAAACCCCTCCTTTGTCACACCGTAAACCTGGTCCAATTTTCCAAGTATATAACTGACATCTTTCTTTCTCATACGGTATTTCCCAACCTTCCGTCACTGTATTGTATCTGCTCTCCTTTTCAGGTTCGGCTGTTTTTTCCTCGCTTGTCAATTTCCTCCGGCTCAAACAGCCGGATAATTCCATATTCCCCGTCATATCCGGGACTGCACTCAACCCTTCCCTCTCTCAGCCGCCTGATCCCCTCGGAAATCATATCACCGGAAGCATGCCTGATGTCCTCCAAAGACAATTCCCGAAGAATATGAAATTCCGGTCCTAAATCTCTTATCATGGATTCATACTGGTTCTGGACCTTTTTGCTTGCGACGGTATATCCTATCGAAGCAGCAATAACTTCGGAAAGGGGGACCAGATTCTCAAACGGTTTTCCGCCGGGAAGAACATAGCCCTGGCTGCGGTCAGCCAGCTGATCGATCCGGTGGGACACGCCGGTGGTCAGCTTACGGCCGCATACCGGACACTTGCCGGAATACCGCTTTGCTTCTGACGGAGAGAGGCAGAGGCTGCATTTCCGGTGGCCATCATAATGGTATTTCCCCTCTTCCGGAAAAAACTCTATGGTCCCCTCTAATCCCTCTCCCTTTTGTATGGCATTCCAAAGCCCGGTATAGGACAAGTCGATATCCAGAAGATTGGCTTCCCTGCCAAGCTTTGATGGGGAATGGGCATCGGAGTTAGAGATAAGCTGAAAACGATCCAGGGCCGACAAACGCCATATCATAGGAGGATCGGAAGAAAGCCCTGTTTCCAGCGCATGCACATAGGGAGTCAAATCCTCAAAACACTCCTCAATAGAATCAAAACCGGAAAATGCTCCGAACAAAGAAAAATGCGGCGTCCAGATATGGGCAGGAATGTAAATTGCCCTGGGGCATAATTCCAGTGTGATTTCCAGAAGGTCATGACAATCCAGTCCCAAAATGGGTCTGCCGTCTGAATGAAGGTTCCCAATGGTTTCCAGCTTTTTTGAAAGCAGCTCTGCCTCCTCAATGCCAGGAAAGAGAATGACGCTGTGAACCTTTCTCACTTTCCCATTTTTCTTATAAATAGTGCTGATCTCCCCGGAGACCACAAACCTGGGAGTCCTGGCTTCCGGCCCGGCTCCCTTGTCCACACGGTATTCTTCTTTTAATATGTAAAGCCCTTCCTCTGCGGGAACCAGCTTTTCTTTTAATTCCTCACGCCACGCCGGGTGGGTAAAATCACCGGTCCCCAGGATACCGATCCCCTTGCGCCTTGNNGTACTGGTTGCCCTGGAATAATGGGAATGGATATGCAAGTCTGCTATATACATAAATTTCACCTGCTTCCATTAATTTATGTTTTATTATAGCCTTCTTTGGCATTAGCCGCAAGAAGCAGGTCCTTCCTTTTACCGGCATATTTTTCATAAATTCCCATGGCAAGCCCTTCCATGTCCTTTCTGAGTTCCTTTGGCTCCATCAATTCAATCTGATCTCCCATGCTTAAGAGCCAGCCATATAAGTTCTCCTTGTTGGAAAATCCGGCTTCAAACAAAAGCTTTCCATCCTCCCGCTCCTTAAAACAATCGATCCCAAACTCTTCGATCAGACGCCATTTTATCTCCGGCTCACAAACTGCAGTGACTTTAAAACTAACGGGAAAAGGATTTTCCGGGAAGCACTCAAAGGGAGGAAGAGGAGGTTTTTCATAATGTTCACCGGTGTCTGCAAGCTCCTGGATCCGGTTCAGCTTGAACATGCGGAAATCCTTCCGGTCCCTGCAATATCCCCACACATACCAGGAGGACCACTGGAATACCAGGAGATAAGGGTCAATGCTCCTTTCCATCTCTCCGCTTGGAGCATAATAATAGAATCTTATGGAATGGCTGTTTTCAATGGCTTCCTGGATCAGCTCTATCTTAGGTGACAGGGAAGATTTATACCAGGAGGATAAGTTGATCATGATATGGCTTTCCGGGACCTGTACCGATGCCTGGTCCACCGACAGCTTTTTCATTAACTGCTGGTACCGGCTGGTTCCCGCTACACTGTCCAGACTTCTAAGTCCGGTCAGTATGGACTGCATTTCAGAGGAAGTAAGCACCGTCCGGTCGATCCGGTAGGCAGGCATGATANNATACCATGAAAGCAATGAGCCAAGCGCCGCTAAGCGGCATTTGGCGAATGCAACACGATAATAGACGCTTGCGTCTATTATACCACGGCAGAAGGGTTCAGGAAAAGACGTTCTTTCCTATTGCCGCTCATTGACTCCTTTTTCCATTTATGCTAGGATATGCCTAACATCAAGAAAGAAAGGATCAGTTAAATGAACTTAATGAACCTAATGCAGTTAAAGGAATCCTGGACTGTTTTTAAAAATAACCATCCTAAATTCCCCCTGTTCTTAAAAGCAGCCTTAAACGGCCCGCTGAAAGAAGGAAGTGTGGTGGAAATCCGCGTCACATCACCGGAAGGAAAAGACCTCACCACGAATTTAAAGCTTAAGGCTTCCGACCTGGAACTTCTTGAACACTGGAAAGACTCCTTCGTATGATCCCTTATCCCTATGATACCAAAAAGTCGGCATGCTGCCGACTTTTTTTTGTGGTCTGAGGACCGCATGAAGTGGTTAATTGCCAACAGACAACGGAAGGTTCCAATCCAGCAGGTAGGGACTGTTATCCCTTGTTTTGATATCTTCATAGATTTCGCGGCGGGCATCTCCGCTTTCATAAGACCAATACTCATACCCTCTTAAGTAACTGTCCATCATTTCATCCCATGATGAAAAACTTTTCTGAATCGTCTGCGCTATTTCAAGTGACTTGTCCAATGCCTCCTGTTCCGTATAATATCCGGCAATATAATACCAGCCACACAAGGAGGCAGCACGACAGTAATCCCAACCGTCAATGGCCCCTGCTCCGTAATTTACGTAGTTGTCATACGCCTTTGCAAGATAAATACCTTCATTTGCGTCACCCGTAATATCGCCTAAATATTCAGCCAGTTCCGTCTGTTCCAATTCCGACGCACCGTCCTCCTCCAGCGACTGCATCAGCGAGGCATAATCAGTCCGGTGCCCAGCGTCAAGCAGCCAGTTTAAGTTTTCGTCCGCGCTGGCCCTGTCCGTCACGCCCCACCATTCATCCAATGACTCAATCTCAAGCCGTTTATTGACCTCATTCGCTTTCATCCCTCCTAAGAGCGTATAATCTCCACCGTTAAGCTCTGTTAAAACAGCATAAGTACCGTTGATCCAAAGAATTTCTGGTTGTATTTTTTTCTGTTGCACACAGCCGGCACTTCCACACACGATGAGCCCTGTGATACAAAGAAGAATCGTATATTTAATATATTTATGTTTATTCATGTCTTGTTTCACCTTCCTAAATTTATCCGTTTAAAATCGTTTCATAATGATATCATTTAACAGCCAAAAAAAGAGGGGATTACCCCCTCTTTAGGTCATTTTGAGTAATGAAAAGTATCACCGCCGCGCGCTTTTCTTCTATTGAGGTCCTATGTACTCAGCACTGCCGAGTCCCAATATTGGAAAAAATATCAGTGGCAGCAGCACTAAGCCAACTGCAAAACCGCCGCTCTTTCCAAAAGCTTTAGAAATCTTAACGCAGTAAATGATATATAAAACAAATGAAGCCAATCCTGCAAGACCGCTTAAGATACTGATTTCTAAAAATCCTCCAAGAAAAGAAACTACCCATGATATCATAATCGCAATAAAATAGCTCAAATTTCCAAATGCGATATCAGACATTATATAAATATTGTAAAATGGAATTAATGACGCCCAGCCCGGCTTACCGGCTTTCGAAAAAATCTTCCAATTAGTAACTATAAGTAAAATACAAACAACTAAAAGAAATACAAAAAGAAAAATACCAAATCCAGCTAAAACAGCATATAAATCATTATTCACACTTAATTCCTCCATATGTTTTCTAATTATTAAACACAAATCATCTTCACCTGATTCTTACGACTAAGTACTGTCCCATCCTCAACGGATTTAATCTGACGCCGCAAAAAACGGTATGTTCTCTAAATTACTTATTACCTCGTACATTCTGCCTTTCTCCTTTTTTCTTATTTCTTCCATATTTTAACACATTGATAAATATCCATCAATCATCATTCGGAACAATAAATCCCTCATCGAGAACATGAGACAGCATTTTCTTGTTGTATTTACCATAATATGGTACAATGACTAAGTGCAGTAACCGGAAGCTTTGTCCAAGCCTTTCTCACGATAAGGGCGAATATAACAAGCAGGAGGAATGAAAAAGCATGAAAAAAATTATAAAATTATTTGCAGTCGTATCACTTCTGTCCATAACCATGGCATCAACCATCCATGCGGGAGTCTGGAAACAGGATAGCCATGGCTGGTGGTGGCAGGACGGAGATAAATCCTATCCCTCCTCCGTCTGGAAATGGATCGACTCCGACGGAGATGGAATGGCAGAATGCTACTATATTGATGAAAGCGGTTATATTCTTACCGGAACCGCGGCCCCCGATGGCAGCACGGTCAATGAATCCGGCGCATGGACCGATCAGGGTATTGTACGCCAAAGGGCATCCAACCCGGCTGCCGCACGGATCATAAACCAAAAGGGGCTGGAGCTTTACCAGGGAGCAGATCTAAAGAGTTCCGGGCTGCCCGGCCTGGATATCACGGCAGACATCCAGATGAATCTCTCCTATGACTGGCTGGAACTTCCGGTATACATGAATATGCTGCTTAAATACCATGACTTAAATACTCCAAACATGGAATTTCTCTCCCAGACCAAGATGGATATGCTGGGGATACGCAATTCAGAGACTTCTTTCTACACCAATGGCTGCTATTATCTGGATGCGGGGATGTATGAAAAATATAAAATGAAAATCGGATATGAGGACATGACCAGAAATATCACTTTGGGAGGGCTGACCGGGCAGTTTGGTGACTTCCTGCATAACGTACAGATTGCAGATGGTGACGCCGGGAATAAAATCCTTTTTTATTCCAGCAAAACTGAAGGACTGGAAAAACACCTCACCAATTTCTACGACGAGATATGGCCCACCCTTTCTGATTCCAATTATAAGATCAACCGGATCGACGGAAAGGCAGTCATCAGCCCGGAAGGATATTTTTCCAAAGAGGCTATCTCCATTTACATGACCATAACCGAAGAGGAAGAGACCATGGGTATGCTCATGAATATGGATATAAATTATAACAATCCGGGAAAAGCTGTTTCCATTGAATTTCCTTCCACAGAAGGATATGAAGAAGTCATCTATTAATAAACAAATTAGGAGGGAAAACCGCTTGCGGCTCCCTCCTTTTCTTTTATCAATCCTTTAAACCGATATAAATATGAATCAGTGCATCCTCCATGTCCCCGTTCTGATATTCTTCAAAATCGCAGACAAAGGCTCTTGGCAGATCTATCTTCCAAAGCTCCTGCCAGAATTCCGCTACTGCCTTTACCATGTTTCCCCTTACTACAAATTTTGCATACAGCCCTGCCGGAATGGTCCTTACCACCGTGCCTTCCGGGATCTCGTCCGCTGCTTCTACCTCACAGGCTGCTATCACACTGTAATCGTCCATTTCCTTTCCAGCATAATCCGTATAGATTCCCAGGGACTTGTCATTGCTCTTATTTTTAATGGCGGAATAAATCCCAATTCCGTAAAAGCCTTCCCACAGGCCGCCGATCACATTTCCCATATCCGGTGATGTGTTGTTTGTCCGGGCCAACAGCCCAACTACCTTTTTTTCCTTAAGCTCAACTCTCTCAAAATCCATTTTCTTACCTCATTTTCTCTTTCTTGCCTTATTATTCTTTCTACGGTAAGTGGATTGTAGCATACCAAACATGACATCTATATGTCACAATTCATCTGCTCCTGATTATTTTTCATAAAAATCTCTGTTTTTCTCTCTGATCTGTAAAAATGGATCAGGGTGAAAACCAGAATAACAGGAAACAGGACCGCCCCTAATATTCCGATTTTTAGATTGTTTTCGAAATACCCGGATATCATGCCTACTAATGTGGGCCCTCCGGAGCAGCCTAAGTCCCCAGCCAGCGCAAGAAATGCAAACATCGCGGTCCCTCCCCCTCGTATGGAGGCAGAAGCCATGCTAAAAGATCCGGGCCACATGATCCCCACAGACAGGCCGCACAGCCCGCAGCCTAAAAAGCCCAGTACAGGTAAGGGCGAAAGAGAAATCAGAAAATAAGAGCCTACGCATAGGATTCCGCTTGCAATCATCAGCTTTTTTAAATTCATCTTTTCTCCGTATTTTCCATAGACAGCCCTTGAGATTCCCATCATCGTGGCAAAAAGCATGGGACCGGCAAGGTCCCCTATGGCCTTACTCACTCCAAGTCCTCTCTCTGCAAAAGCGGAGGCCCACTGGCTTACTGCCTGCTCACTGGCTCCGGCACATACCATGAGAAGCATAAACCCCCAGAACATCCGTTTACCAATGAGCGCCTTCATGGAAAGGCCTTCATCCTCTTCCACAAGGGGGGCAATGGGTACTTTAATAAATAAAAGCATGTTAACAGCAGGGATCAGCGCCCAAAAAAGCGCCAGAAGTCTCCAGTTTTTCAATCCGGCAATACTGAAAAATATGGTGGAAACAAGGACAACTCCCACATGACCCCAGCAATAGAAGGAATGGAGCATACTCATGGCCTTTTCCTTGTTATCCGTGGGACAAGCCTCTACAATGGGGCTGACCAGAACCTCCAGAAGGCCGCCTCCTGCCGCATAGATGACCACGGCTGCAAAAAGCCCGATCCATGCCTGGGAAAACAATCCGGGCAGAATGGTCAGGGACACCAGACCTATTGCTGACAATATATGGGCCGTTATCATGGAAGCCCGGTACCCTACCCGGTCAATAACGCCTGCTGACAACAGATCCACCAAAAGCTGAATTCCAAAATTAAGTGTCACAAGCATGGTAATCCTGGATAAGGAAATGCCGTACTCCGACTGAAACGTAAGAAATAAAAGTGGTACAAAATTGTTAATGATCGCCTGTACGATATAGCTCATAAAACAAGCATGGACGGTTTTGGTATAATCTTTATTCACTGGGAATCACCTGCTGTTCATTTTTTTTGTATTATACCGCATATTTTTTTCAAAATCTTGTAAATTACCGCCAGTTTATGATACAATCTAGCCAATCAGCCAAAGGGGTACGCTCTATGCAAAATACGAAAATATTTACCGACGAATCCATGATGGAGCTTATCTCCCACGGATCATCCACCTTTCCATTTCAATATTATTATGAAGATGTAGGAAAATTCGATAACCAGTGCATTGACTGGCACTGGCACAGGGAATTTGAACTGGTGACTGTAACAGAAGGGATCCTGCAGTGCTCCGTCGGCAACATCAATTACATACTGGAAGCGGGAGATGGGGTTTTCATCAATTCCGGAGTCATTCACCGTTTTCTCTCAGATGGGACCGCAGTTATCCCCAACGTTTTGTTTGCATCCGATTTTATTGCCCCTGAAAATAGTTCTATTTATGAAAAATACTTACTTCCCTTTCTTACATCAGGCATTTCCCATTTTGTCCTAAAGAGCAGCAGTTCCTGGCAGAAAGACATTCTTACCTCTCTTTCTAGGCTGTATGACTTATGCGAGAATCCCGGTCCAGCCTGGGAGCTGGAGGCCCATATCATCGTCTGCCAGATCTGGGCCAGCCTGTTTGAGCACATGCTGGAATTTGCGACCATGGAAAATACGGGAGTAAGCAGGATTTCCCAGGCCCGGTTTAAAGGCATGACCTGTTTTATCGAAGAAAACTACTGGAAAAAGATCACACTGAAGGATATCGCCTCATCTGTTGGCGTAAGTAAGCGGGAGGCTCTCCGCTGCTTTCAATGCTCCGTCCCCTTGTCGCCCATAGAATATTTGAATAAATACCGGCTCCAGCAGGCATGGAAGCTGCTCCTTCACACGGACCGCTCCATAACCCACATCGCAGAGCATACCGGTTTTGAGAGCACCAGCTATTTTGACCGCCTGTTTAAAAGAGAATTTCATATAACCCCCAGAAAACACCGGGACAGCAGGAAAAACTCATAAACATTCCCAACGGAACTCCTTTACTCCCCTTTTCCTATGAGCTATAATAAAAAAATAAGGATCAAAAGGAGGAATACAATGGGCGAATTATCAGACCTTCCTAATATCGGAAAGGAAGTAGAACGGCAGTTGAATGAAACCGGAATCTTTACTTATGAAGAATTAAAGGCAACAGGCGCTGAACAGGCCTGGCTGAAGATCCAGGCCATGAACTCCTCCGCCTGCATCCACCGGCTGTATGCTTTAGAAGGGGCCATTCGGGGAATTAAAAAAATCCTCCTGCCTCCGGAGAGGAAAGAGGATTTAAAGGCATTTTATAATTTCCATAAAAGTTAAAGAAAGGCCTGTCTGCCGGCTGTTCTTAACCGGTAGCCAGGCCCAGCCCCATGAACCAAAAAAGAAAGAATACCAAAAAGTACGCAAGTACAGCTAAAAGGCAGATTTCACCTGCCAATCGGTATTTTATTAACCGAAAGCCTTTCATCCATTGATAGAAATAATAAAAAATCAAAACAATTCCCAAAGCTCCAATCAAGATTGGCAGCCAGGCCATTAAAAGAAAGATAAGATTCATCGCATTACTCCCCAAAACCGTCCTGCCCTTATCTTCCCCTCTTTCTTCCTCTCTTATAAGTAAAGTCTGGCCGGAATCACTTTTTCCTTGATTTTGCTCCTTTTTCTTCCCTTACTCTATTCTGGCCCAAAGCACTGAATAAGCTTTAAATGGCTTCCATCTTCGGCAATCCACTGAATCTCCTGTGTCCCTGCAGGCAGAAAGAACTGGTCTCCCTGTTTCACCTTTTCCTGCCAGATATGCTCCTGCCCGGCTGACTCCTGCATGGCATTGCCGGTTCCTAAAAGCAGTTTTCCACGCCCCTCCAGAACATAAACTGCGCTGCAGACATTCTGTTTTAAGCTCATGGCATCTTTTATTTCCATCAGTTCCATACAAAAGGATGGAGTCTCTTCATATCCCACCAGACGGATCCAGCGGTTTTTCCCCTCTTCTTTTAAAAGCTTTGCCGGAACAAACCACCGTTTCCTTGCTTCCTCCTCTGAAAAATTCTCATAATGGAAGCATTCAAACATCTTTTCAAAGCCAAGACCCTGGTGACACATGGAATCCGCCACCTGATACCCTGACGGGGTCACCCTCTCCACCCGTATGGTATAATCGGTGGGCTCCTGGATTTCCACCAGAAAACAACCGGCACCAATTGCATGGGGAACGCCGCCTTCGATCAGAATGCTATCCCCCTCCTGTATTTCAAACCGATGCAGACATTGGAGAATGGCTTCTATATCCTGCCGCAGAAAGCAATCCTTCCAGTGCGACCGTGTCACACCCGGACGAAATCCCAGGTAGACGCAGGGCTTTTCTCCATGGATCTCCCTGCCCCCAAGTATGTGCCAGCATTCCGTTTTCCCATATTCAGAGTGAAACAGCTCCCTGGCTTTCTTTTTATCCGGATGCACCTGAACGGCCAGCCGCTCTGCTGAATCGATCAGCTTCACCAGCACTCCCAGGGTTGCCCCCAGCTGTGCGGCATGCTCTTCTCCCAGATAACCGGCGGGGTCTGATTCAATCAGTTCTTTCAATGACACCGAAGGCCGGTCTGCCAGCATGCTCAAACCTTCCGTCAATTCTTCTCTCCCTGCGTTCCTGGCCGCCACAAGAGAAGCAATCCATTCCTCCGGAAAATGACCATCTTCCCCTGTTTTTGCTCCGTGAAATTGTTCCAGCAGTTTTCCTCCAAAATAGGTCCTCCAGGCTCTGGAACCTGTCAGACGTATGGGACCATCTTTTCTTATTTCCATGATCTCCCTCCATATTTCCCCAAACAATCATTTAAAATCCATTCCGGTCTGACAGCTCCTTAAACCAGGTTCCTGATTTTTTCATGGTAATTTTACAGTTGTCATAAATGTCTACTCTTAACAGACCATACCGGTTCTTATAGGCATTGATCCAGGACCAGCAGTCAAAGGGAGCCCATAAATGATATCCAAAGCAATTACTGCCTTCTTCAATGGCCTTGTGCAGGTATTTCAAATGGTCCTTGATGAATTCGATCCGGTAATCATCTGTCACCACACCGTTCTCATCCATATACTCCTCTTCTCCCTGGATTCCCATACCGTTTTCTGATATGTACCAGGGAAGATTTCCGTAATTTTCTTTTATATTTTTTGCAATATCATAGATTGCCGGCTCATAGATCTCCCAGCCTCTGGAAGTGTTCATCTTCTGCCCCGAGGGCGTATAAGGCTCATAATATTTTTCCGGCATCAGAGGCCCCTCATAAACAGAGGTTCTGGCTTTTGCCCGNNTCCAGATCTCCTTCTGCGATTTCCGGAAGGATGCCCTCCTCTTTTAAAAGCTCCTTCAAGCCTTTCGGATATTCCCCTTTCACGGATGGATCCAAAAAGGAACGGTTAAAAATCAAATCCAGAATATCCGCCGCTTTCCGGTCTTCCGCCTTATCCGGATTTTCACAGTAGGTTGGCGTCAAATTGATGATGATGCCTATTTTACCGCTGCATCCGCTCTTTCGGAATTCTTCCACCGCCAGGCTGCTGGCAAGCTGTACATGAAACCCGACCTGGGCCGCTTTTTTGGCATCGCAGACAGCAGGGTAATGTCTCTGATATAAGTATCCCGTTTCCGGAATGATGACCGGCTCATTGAATGTGGTCCAGTATGTTATCCGGTCTCCAAACCGTTCAAAGCAAACCGCCGCAAATTTTGCAAATGCAAAAACTGTTTCCCGGTTCTCAAAGCCGCCTTTCTTCACCCAATACTCCGGTAAGTCAAAATGATGAAGGCACATCATCGGTTCTATTCCATTTGCAATCATTTCATTGATTACATCATGATAGAACGCCACTCCTTCCTCGTTTACCGTCCCCTCACAGTCCTTAATCACCCGGCTCCATTGGATGGAGGTACGGNNCATCTTCTGGATATATTCCTTATATTTGTGATAAAAATCAGAGGTGACTGCCGGCCCCACTCCATCAAAAAACCGTTCCGGTTCCCTTTCAAACCAGTAATCCCATTCCGATTTTACACGTCCGCCTTCGTTGCTTCCACCTTCTGACTGCGGGCCGGAAGAGGCTCCTCCCCATAAAAATCCATTTGGAAATACATAATCCATTTTCATCTCTCCTATTCTATCTCAATCTTTTCTCCGTACAGGTGATAATAAAGGGCTCCATACAGATTCGCCCTGCTGCCGTTTGTACAGGCTGTGATCCTTGGCATCAGATAGCCCTGATGCTGTCCTTTTAACATGGAAACCACCGTCTTTTGGATCCGGTCAATGATTCCCGGATTGCCGCTGATCCCGCCCCCAATTGCAATGAGTTCCGGATCAAAGGCAAATTCCAGGGTTATACAGCCCACCGCCATCCAGTAGCAGAATTCCTCCATCAGTTCTTCTGCCAGTAAATCCCCTTCTAAGGCAAGCTGGTCCAGCCTTATCCCATCAATGGGAGCCTCTGCCGGCTCCTTTCTTATGTTGTATTTCCGGGCTTGCTTTTCCAGGGTATAATCACTCCAGGACAGAAGGGCGCCATCNNTCTCCCCGGTTCATGGTCACTCCCTTGTCCAGTTTCCCGCGTTGGATCACTGCTCCTCCGATACCTGTACCGCAGATCACAAACACTACATTTTGATATTCCTTTGCCACCCCTTTCCAAAGCTCTCCCATGGCAGCGCAGTTGGCATCATTGGCCATGGTCACAGGAAGTCCGCCAAACCTTTCCTCCAAAATGGTCTTTAAAGGGATTTCATGAAGATACTCTACGGCACTGATGCCCTTTATTACCCCTTCCCTGCTGTGCACCTCTCCCGGAAAGCTGAATGCCACGCCGTCAAGGGCATATTCCCTGGCAGCCTTTTCAAAAATACTTCCTGCCACCTGCAGAAATTCCTCCACATCTGATTGCGGCGTAGGTACCGAATCCGTGAAAGAAAAATTACCCTCCTCATCTGCAACGCCATATTTAACCGCCGTTCCACCTACATCAAATACCAACTTCACTTAATTTCCTCCTGACATTTATAGACATAAGCCGTATTTCCTGGTATCTGAAGCTTTGCTTTTCCACAGACCTTTGCGGTATCGCCTGTTAAAAGATTCACAAGTTCCGTCTTATCCCCCAGTCCATGAAGATTCACTTCTTTCCCCGTTTCATTAAAATTAATGATTAAAATTGCCCGGCAAGCCTCTGTCCGGATGGAGGCCACATGCACCCTGCTGTCCTTTTCCGCAGTGAAAAGGGAATCATGCCGGCTCGTGATCACCTCCATCACCAACTGCTCTACCTGGGGAATGTTCTGTTTTTTCAGTTCCACTCCCATAAAAGAATTGAAATACAGGGTACAGCCTTTTCCGTAAGGGTGGAACACTACGGCCGGACTTCCATCCTCCATGGTTCCAAGGATCCGGGTATCCTCATCTACCTCTATGCGCTGTTCCATGAAATTACAAGGGATGGCCTTATCCCTTGAATCCATCTTTCCCCCGTCGCATTGATTCTTAATATAAAAGGAATGGCCGGAATCCACATCCACTTCCCGCAGGCCAAAAAGCCTGCTTAAATGCCTGCCCGGTATTCCTTCCGCAGGCACCTCTCCGTATTCATTTACGCTGCCCATTCTGGCATCAGCGATGAGGATTCCCCCTCGTTTTACGTATGCGGTAAGTTTTTCCGCCATATCTCCACTGATACTTAACGCGGAGGGCAGCACCAAAACCTTGGCCTCTTCGCCTTCCAGGTCCTCGATGTCTGTAAATTCCGGATTTAAGCCTCTGTTCCAGAAAAGACGGTACCAGCCTTCCACGTCCTCACTCCAAAAGCTGTTGTTCCATTTTAAGAATGCATCAAAATAAAGTCTGGATGAATAGGATACAGCTATTTTCACGGCCTGATTTTCCACCTGGAAGCTGTCAAATAAATTACCATTTTTCCGGATTAAATCCATCAGCTCTTTTACCCGTGCCGCACGCTCATTGGGAGCCCCGTCCATACTGGTAAGCCCCCGTCCGGTGGACTGGTATCCNNTCTCCACCGCCACAGCTGCATTCCATTGGCACCGGTGAACATGCACATAAGAATCCAGTTATACAATTCCTGGGGCGTCACCTCGGAGCCTGGCGTCAGCACCGACTGGGTGTGGGTCTGAAGCTCATTGACCATATATGGTTTTCCGGCTTTCCTTGCCGCACCTGCGGGAACGGAATAATACATGGACATGGTCCAGGGCGTATTGCGGTAATTTCTTCCCCAGCTCTTAGGGTAAAAGGTGGAGCCGTACACATCGGGGATCTTTGCCGTGGCAAATTCATCATTGTTACGAAGGGTCACATCCCCTGACAGGATCTGTGCACTGGTCCCATCAATAATGATCGGATGGGTCATATCGTATTTCCTTGCGGTTTCATAGAGAAAGCTGCAGATTTGGGTCAAGGTTACGCTCCGGAACCTCTCGTATTCCAGATCCGGCATGATGCTGCTCCAAATGCTGTAGGGGGATCTCCTTCTTTTCGGGGATATCTGCCCGAAACTCTCATATCTTCTATGCCACACCCGGTTTAAATGCTCAATCGTACCGTATGTTTCCTTCAGCCACTCCTGATACTTTTTTATGGTATAAGGGTCGTCGCTTCTAAAATGCGCTTCATTAAACACGTCGTAGCCGTAAACTGCCTTGTGGTCCCGTAGTGAGGTGATCGCTTCCCGGAAATACCGGTCCATATAATCCCGTACCACCGGATGATTTAAGTTCGCCCAGAAACAATTTTCATTGATATGCTCTCCTCTTTCATCATAGACCAGCATATCCTCCGTCAAGGCACTGTCCGGCATAAATTCCTGAGCCTGATTCTGTCCAAAGAGCTGCAGGATAGCCTTTATCCCCAGGCTTTCGCACTCATCAAGCNNGCAAGTGAAGATAAAGGGCTGCTTTTCAGCCCGTCCATCCGAATATCGAAAGCGTCTTTTGCTTTCGATAATATCTTCCATTATAAAGGCCATCAGAAAACTATAAACCTGATATTCTACATTAAGGCTTAATATTCTACACGATCATATTCCGGTAAGAAGTAGGCGTATAACCGGTATGTTTCTTGAAAATAAAGGCAAAGTATTTGTAATCACTGAATCCGCATTCCTCTGCAATGGTGTAAATCTTTGTTTCCGGCTCCTTTTCCATCCGCTTTTTTGCCATCTCAATACGGAACTTGTTTAACCAGTCGGTAAAGTTCTCACCTGTTTCCTCCTTAAAAATCTTGCTGAAATAATTTGGTGTCACATAGACAGCTTTTGCCACATCCGCTACCTGAAGGCTTTCTGAAAAATGATCCTGGGCATAAGCAATTCCGTTTGTCACGATCCCCTTGTATTTGCTGTTCCGCCGGTCTTCTACTGCCCGGAGCACGGAACCATAGATATCTTTAAGCCACATTTCTAAATCATCTGCGGTTTCATATTTGGAAATTTCTTCATAATAATAGTAATTTTTCCCGAGAACCTGCTCCGGAGCCAGCTGGAAACGCGAAACTTCCCGCATAGCGATCAGCACCAGATACATGCAGAGCTGTTCCACGGCTTTTCGTCCCACCTCCTGTTCCATGACATATTTTTGAAAAATCTCTTCCAGCGCGTCATAAATCTTTCGCCGGTCCAGAAGTGTGACTGCATTTTTCAGTTCTGCTTCTTCCTCAGAAGTTATGAATATCTTTTCCCCCCGTAGGCTTCCCTTAGACTTCTCCCTGGCGATGATCTGGCTGCTGCCCTGCTTCATACGCCCTTCCAGTGCTTCATCCGCATTCTGGTAGGAAAGCTTTAAATCCCGCCACTCTGACACCAGCTTTCCGATTCCGACGGAAACGGAAAGCCCATAATGCTTTCTCAAATAAAACTGAACCTCTCTGGCGCTCCTTGCCACCTCTTTGGTGTCTTCCCCAGAACACAAAAGAACCATCAGCCTGGCTTCTCCTTCATCACAGACACAGACATTACCCAACCGTCCGACAAGCTCTTCAGCCACATTGGACAGAGCGTACTTAAGCAAATCTGCTTCCCGCTCCCCATTGGCAAGAAGCTGAAAATAATAGTCAATGCAAAAAACGACGATCCGCAGATTTTCTTCCCTTANNCCGAGAAACCCTGCCCGTTCCAGAAACCTTTTTTCCTCCGTCTTTCCCCACATAAAATCATGGACACAACGGCTGCGCATCAGGGGCAGGTTTTCTTTCAAAAGGACTGCTCTCTGGCTGCGGTTTTCAAACTCTCTGCTCTCCCTGCCGATTTCATTCACCAGCCTTTGGATCAGCCCGGTCAGCTCTTCTGTGTTAATTGGTTTTAAAAGATAGTCCGCCGCCCCTATCCTAACGGCGTGGCGGGTATATTCAAAATCATTGTACCCGGTAAGGATTACGATCCGTGTCTTCGGAAGTTTCTCATGCAATTCCTCAGAAAACTTGATTCCATCCACTACCGGCATCCGGATATCCGTGATTACAATATCCGGCTTTTCCACCATGGCTCTTGCCAGTCCATCCCGTCCATTTCCCACGGTACCAACTANNGATGGTCATCATCCCTTCCCGGATGATGGGCTCATCATCCACTATCATCAGTCGGATCATATCCCTTCTCCCCTTTTTAAATACGGCTGAATTACTTCTACCGCCAGTCCTTTGCCTTCTCTTTCCCGAATATGGATTCCATAGCCGGCTCCAAAGCACAGCTTTACCCTCTCATGAACATTGAACAAAGCCATTCCCCGAAGGCCCTCCACTTCTCCCTCCAAAAGCCGGTTCAATTCTTCCACATCGGCGCCTTTTCCTTCATCCTCCACAGATAAAACCAGATCCTCTCCTCGTCTCTCCGCCCGGATCCGGACCATGCCAGGATGCTCCTGTTCCCCCATTCCATGGACAATAGCATTTTCCACAAGGGGCTGCAGGACAAACCGCACGGTCTCGCATTCCTCTGTTCCAGGCTCCATTAAAATCTGGAATTCAATGGTATCCGTGTACCTGCACCCCTGAATCTTAATATAATTTTGTATATGCTCCATCACCTCAGCCACAGTGGCGGTTTTACTCGTGTCCTTCACAGAAGTACGGAACAGCTTGGACAATGCCTCAATGAGACTGCAGGTTTCAAATGCCTGCTCCATCCGGCTCATCCAGCAGATCGTATCCAGAGTATTATAAAGAAAGTGAGGATTAATGTATGCCTGCATGGCACGGATCTGGGCATCCTTTTCCCGGATTTCCGCCCGGTATACCTGGTTTACCAGCTCATCCAGGCGAAGAGTCATCCGGTTAAAGGCCATGGACAGGACAGATATCTCTCTGTAGCCATTTTCCGGCAGCTTTCTTTTAAAATCATTTTCTTCCAGATTCCTCATGGAGGATTCTAAATCTCCCAGGGGCTTTATCACAAACCGGGACAGGAAAAAGCCCATGATCCCGCATAGGATCACCGCTAAAATACCTGTAGAGATCAGAAGCTGGCGCACCACAGACGCATCATCCTCCACCTGAAAGGGAGAAATTTTCTTTATCACATACCAGCCTGGGTACTTCACCCTGGCATAGACCAGATCACCATCGTGGTTTTCGTCGGATTCCAGCTTAAGTCCCGGAAATCTTCTGGTGATCTCCCAGCCTTCTGTTTCCTGCTCCGTAGAAATCCGTATGATTCCATCTTCTATTACGTAGTAAGCCTCACCCTCTGACATCTGGTCAGAAAGCAGCCGACCCAGCACACTCTTTTTTATATAGATTTTCTGGAATCCAATGGTTGTTCCAATGTCATTGATGTCATTGATACATCTGGCATATCCGTACAGTTCTTCCCGGTTGCTCCCCCAATCCGGGCTGACTTTAATATCTGTCAGAAAAACAGCATGTCCTTTCTCCTCCAGGAGTTTTTCCTGAAGTTCTTTGCTGATTCCATCGGTGATGGAGCTGGAGCTGTACCGTTTTCCGTCCTTACGGACAAAATCCACCGCATAAACATACTCCTCATAGCAAAGCTGGTTTCTGACGTAGCGGTCCAGATCATAGGCGGCGCCTTCCACGTTTTCTTCCCCCTGGGCAAGGAGAAAGTCCCTCACCCTTTCATTCTGGAAAAAGGATAGAGAATTGTTCCCCACGTTTCTCATGATTCCTTCCATATTGGCGGCGATCTGGGTCGTATTACCCTGATTCAGGGTCGTTGCATTTTCTGAGATGATCTTCCGGTACTGCCCGTAGGAAATTACCCCAAGAATCATGGTAGGAATTAGTATCAGCACCAGAACCATGGCAAATATAGCCATTTGCAGACTTCCAAATATATTTTTATACCAAGTCTTCATTCCTGCTCCTTTTGTAAACATATTCGTTCAGTTCACTGCCCGCGCAAAACAAGTTTAGACAAGCCCTATTCTGGCTTGCCTAAACATTCCTCCAACGATATTAACCTTTCACTGCTCCTGCGGTCATACCCTTCATAATTTGATTATAAAACAACAAGTACATAATTACAACCGGTAAGGTGGAAACCACCAGTGCCGATAACATCAGCGGATAATTGACGGTATAGGATCCCACAAAATTAGTCAGCCCGATGGGCATCGTCTTCAGTGCATTGCTTCTTATAAGCACCAATGCCAGAGGAAATTCATTCCATGTATGCAGGAATGTCAAGATGGCAACAGTGGATAAAACCGGCTTGCACATGGGCATAACGATCTGGAACATAGTATTTAAAAAAGAGCTTCCGTCTATACATGCGGCCTCTTCTACTTCAATCGGCACGCTCTCAACGGAACTTTCCACCAGGAACACTCCCGTAGGCAGAGCAAATGCTATGTAAGGAAGGATCAGCGTAAATTTCTTGTTGAGCAATCCCAGAGTTTTAAACTCCACAAAGATTGGGATCAGCAAGGCATAGATGGGAATGAGCATGCCGGAAAGAAACATATAGTAGATAAAGGTTCTTCCCTTAAAGCGGAATCTGGAAATACAGTAGCCTGTGATAAAGGAAATCACCAGCACCACAACTAAGGCTGACAGGGTGTTGAACATGCTGTTCATGAAATAGGAACCGATTTTGCCTTCGGAGATCGCTCTGGCATAATTTCCAAACTCCGGCCTGGCAGGAAGGCTTAATATGTTTAAGGAAAACTCCTTATCCGTTTTTAAAGAGGAATAAATCATCCAGATGATCGGGAATATACAGGTGATGGAAAACAGCGCTACAAACGCATTTGCCACAACCCCTTGAATAATACCCCAGGCCTTTTTCATCACGATTCCTCCTTTTTTCTTCCTGCCAGCCTGCTGAGCATGATCAGCCCCAAACTTAAAATCAGGATTCCAATAGCCGCCGTGCTGCCATAGCCGTAACGCATGCGGTTCATGGATACGTTATAGGCATACAGGGCTACTACCTCTGAACTGGTTCCCGGACCGCCGCCCGTCATTACAAAGATCTGGTCAAAGGTCTTCATATTACCGGATATGCATAGCATAATGGTCACCATCAAGGTGTTTTTGATGAGAGGCACTACAATGTACTTAGACTTTTTCCAACCGGTAGCTCCGTCTAATTCCGCAACCTCTAAAACGCTCTGGTCAATCCCCTGGATCGCTGCCAGCAGAATGATTAAGTAGTATCCGATAAACTGCCAGACCTTTNNGTAATCGCCAGGGAGCCGATTACAATATCCGGGTCATCCAGCCACAGCTGTATGAAATTTCCCAGCCCAGCAGCACGCATTAAAGTATTCACGATACCGTATTCGGAATTATACATGATCCTCCATAAAAATCCTACTACGACAGCCGATAATACCACCGGGAAAAAGATGACTGTTCTATGAAAATTTTTAAATTTTAAAATCCTGGACTGGAGAAGCATGGCAATGAGAAAGGCAATTCCGATCTGTCCCAGCACCGTCCAGAAGATAAAGGTCAGGTTATTTTTAAATGCGCTCCAAAATGCCCTGTCCTGAACCAGCTCCACATAATTCTGGAACCCGACAAATCGTTTCACCGGACCTCCATCCCAGTCAAAGAAGCTATTATAAACTGCTACAAACAAAGGAGCGATGCAGCAGAGTACGAAGACAACCAGTCCAGGAGCAAGCAAACCGTAGATTACTATGTTTTTAGGTCTTAATGCCTTACTCATTTCCTGTCACTCACTTTCCGTTGTTTTCATATTCCGTCTGAATCCGCTGCGCCAGTTCCTCTGGAGCGACCCTTCCGATCAACAGTTCCTGAAGCCCGCTTTGCATCACATCAATCACACCGGAACTTAACTGATGGTCATAAACAGGTATAAACGGCCTGTCCTTTGCAAATACATCAAACTTTGCGGCTACGGTCTTTTCGATCTTAACTTCCTCTCCCGGTTTCACTGCAGTCAGAGTTCCTTCTTCTATTGCAGCCGTACCATATTCCGGTCCTGTCATAGCTTTTAGTATATCAATAACGACTGCCTTTTTTTCTTCCGAAATCTTGGAATTTACCGCAAGAGCCCAGCCGGCGCCTCCGGTGATTGTCTCCGGATTTCCCTTACCGCCTTCTACCATCGGGAGAGCCGCCATTTCCGTTACATTTTTCACTTCTTCCGGACAATTCTCATCGAAGTTTGCGATGGCCCAGCTTCCGTCAATGGTAATGGCCGCTTTTCCATTCATATATAGCTGTCTCTGCTGAGCGCCGTCAATGCTGTTTACATCCTCATTGAACGCCCCGGCAGCAGCCAGATCACTTAAGGCCTGTAAGGACTGCACGAACTCAGGATCTGTAAACTTGGCTCCGCTGCGGTCACGAATGCTCTGATACCACTCATCTCCTGTTAAACGGTTACCCAGGGTGCTCATGATAACGGATTCTGCATTCCATTTTTCCTTATTTCCAAGCACAATGGGGGTCACGCCGATTTCTTTAAGCTTTGGAATGATATCCAGCAGCTCAGACCATGTCCCTGGAAACTCTTCAATCCCTGCCTGTTTAAATAAGTCCGTGTTATAAAATACACAGGTATTTGTCACCTGAAAAGGCACCGCATAGATGTTCTCTCCGATTATAAAGTTGGAAAATACGCCCTCCTTAAAATTATCCTTCCAGGCTGAGTCGCTGTTTAAAGCTTCACTTAAGGAATATACTTTTCCGTTTTCCACAAATGTCTCCGCCATCTGCCCTTTGATCATAAAGATGTCCGGCAGCTCTTCCCCTGCGGCCAGGGTCTGTACCTTTGTCGCCAGATCAGAGTTGGAAACCGATTCTTCATCGATTGTCACATTGGGATGCTCCGCTAAGTACTTATCCAGCAATGGCTTCATCGCCTTCGTAACCCCTTCCCCAGGAATAAAGAAATCCAGCATGGAGATCTCTACCTTCTGGCCTGCTGCCTCCGGTGCTTTCTGTCCGCACCCTGTCATTGTTACCCCCATGATCCCGGCACAGGCCAGACTGGCCAGCCGCATCCAAATTTTGTTTCTCATAAGAATGATCCTCCTTTTTACTTAGAACTTACTTCGTTCATTTATCGAAATTATAACAAGTGCCTGCAAATGTTTTAAGGGGATGTATCTATAAAAAAGTATGATATTCTACACATTCAGGGCTGAAATTCTCTCCGGCTTGGCGAACCCCTTTTCCTTCAGCCTGTTTTCCAAGTTTTTCAGTTCCATATTATTATGCCCTTTCAGCCCATAATTAAAAAAAGGGTGCCGCAAAATCAATGCCATTCAGTTTTATCCAATGNNTGCTAAATAAAAATTTCATATAACGGATGAATACATAAACCACCAGACATACTGCAATAACGGTTTCAGCAAGCACTATGACCGGTAAAATCCCTATGGCAAACCCCATTTTTGCCAGGAAACCAGTTGACATCTTCATTGCAATCGCACTGATCACTACCGGGAATGTAAAGGCTGCATAGCTTGGGTAGAAAGGCATAGCAAGGAACCTTGGCAGAAAAACCAACACAGTTATGTATAACACTCCCGCTAATACCATGAGCAGGAGAACCATTGTTACGGATTTTGTTTCCGCGGACTGAAGGTATCCAGCCAGACAAAGGCTCACCGGAGCCGTATAGATGCAAAAAAGCGGTCTTGCAGGTTCTGCAATTTCCCTGTATTTCACATACCGGGCCGTCACAAGAACCAGTAAAATGAAGCAGCAGACCAGGCCGAACCAGGAAATTCCAAGCCCCAGTGTTGTGCGTCCGAATGCGGGAGCCGTTACGCTGGCCGTCACAATTCCCACATACACGATGTAATAGCTGGCAAATACGGTTTTCATATTCAGCTTATAAAGAAAACGTGCGGTAAAATACACCATGAGAAGAACGTGCAGGGCAATTCCAAAATACCAGATATAGACCGCACCATTGCCAATTAAAGGCTTGGCATAGGCGGACAAAAGAATCACCGCCATGGAAAATGTCCCTGATATACTTGCCATCACAGGGTTTTTCATATCTTCTTTTACCAAATCAAAATGAAAAATACATTTACACAAAAACAAAATCGCCAATACGGCGGATATGGCTCCGCAAATCAGGCGGATGGTTTCCGAATAGCTTTGAAGGAGATTGCCCAGGGCCGCAAACCCAAGGGAAAGCCCTGCCATGGGAATGGGAACTTTTTTAATCATTGCNNACTCCGCAAGCTCCAGTTCATCGGTATTGGTAAGGCCATATTCCCTCACCACGATCTCAGCCACTTTTCTGGCAACCAGTCCTGTGAAACGGATACACTGTTCCTTGTGTTCCCCTTTTCCCATATCAAACTCTTTGGTCAGGATCCTGCAGCATAATGCATTCTTTCCGTTGTTTTCCTTAAACCAGTCGTGAAGCTCCTTTGACACTTCTAAATTCTTTTCCACCTTTGGATCTCCCTGTTTTGTCCGTCCAAAGAATAAGCCAAGGGCCATTACCCCGCCGGATACCGCTCCACAGAGACATTTGGAACGTCCGATTCCTACCGGAAATCCGGAAGCCATGGCTATGACCTCCTCTGGTATGTCCAGTTCAAAGTTTGACCTCATGGAGCTTACAACCGCCTCCGAGCAAAAAAAGCCTCCCCGAAACAGAGCTTCCGCATCATCTCCGATCTTATTAACACTAATTGCCTGTTTCACATTCATCTCATGTATCCTCCTGCATGTTTATTGATAATTATATTCTATAAAGATTTAGGGCTTACGTCCAATTCATAAATTCTATAAATAAGCCTTACTTATAGGAAATATCTATCACATGCAGCCAGAAACGGGATTCTCTGCCAAAAAACCGCAGCAATCAGCCGTTTTCCGGCCCCGGTACATACTCAAAGCTTACATGGTCACTTGTCAAATCAAATATCCGTTCCTCCTCTTTATACAGTAAAAACCTTGCCATCAATAAATGTTCCTCTTTGATAAAGCGTACCATCTTTCCCTGATCGGGAGCTAAAAGCCTATGGGAAAAACCTGTATTTTTAATCCTGTTGCGGTTTGTTAAAAATATTTTAAAAGTGTATTGGCCCTGCTTTAATATGACTGCAGTTTCTCTTTTGCATACCACCTTTACTCCCAGATAGGTAGCAAAACGGTATTCCTGTCCATGATACTGGATGACACAGATGCAGCCCTGAAAGCTGTTTCCGATGAAAGGGATATGGGCGATGGAAACCATGACTGATGCATCTTCCTGAAACCGGTTGCATTGAAGCCATAAGTAATCCCTGGGAAAAGATCTGCCCCTGTCTCCCTCGATATACCCCTTTTCCCCATGAAAATCCAGGGCTTTTCCATTGACTTTAAGAATTCCGTGAAGGTCGTGGGCCATGCTGATGATTTCATGCCTGCATTCCATAAAAGGGACAAATTGAAAGGGCCCCATGATGGTATATTCAATGGGGCTTAAAGAGCCGTAACGGATTATTCCCTGAATCGAAATATCCTTTGACTGAATATCCACTTTAACGCCGTTTATGGAAAAAACATTATTTCCAAGAATGATTTTTCTTCTCTTTCTATCAATCAGGTAATCCTCCTCTTCAAAGTCCAGAGAATAAGAGTTTTCATTCCATATGATTTGCAAAAACGGGCGCTTTTCTCCCCTTTCATCTATACTGTGGCCGGGAATAAATGCTAAGACCGTATCTGCATTCTGATGCTTGAAATACCAGCCCTCAAAATACTTTATCTTCTTTTGATGGAAAGAACAGCTCATGCAAAGATCTCTTAAATCATCTCCTAACCCAGCCACTTTGTTTTTTATGATTCTATTAAGTTTTTTCATCTCCACGATGGATTTCGTCCTGTATTCTGACACCGGAACTATGTCTCCCTTCTGTTTAAGCATTGTGATTTTAAATATAGGGTTTCCAAATGTCAAGTAACATAGTCAGAAAAGCATGTTTTAAATTTTATATCTGTATTACTCCAAGACTTCCTGATACAGCTTTATAGCCGCCAGGATGTCTTGTGCAGCCATATTTATCAATGCAGCAATGAGGCCCGTCCTTTAACGAGACGGGCCTTCCTGATATTCTTTTAAATACTAAACACTGACTTCCACGTCATAAACAACCTTATCGATAAATATAGAGACATACTCCCTGCAAAACTGCGTGCCGGCTCCCTTAACCAGCTCACTGATCGCATATTCCTTCGTCAATGCCTGGCGGTAGCTTCTTTCACTGATCATGGCATCATATGCATCTGCAATGGCAATAATCCTGGACTGGACCGGTATTTCATTTTCCTTAAGACCCTTGGGATAGCCATTTCCATCCCACCGTTCATGATGGGCCAGAACATAATCCGCCATTTCTGACAGCTCATTGACCGTGCTTAAAATGCGGTAGCCGATCTCCGGGTGCTTTTTAATTTCCTGCCATTCCTTTTCCACCAGTTTCCCGTTTTTATTCAGGATCCTCTCTTCAATTGCCACATTGCCGATATCATGGAGCAACCCAACGGTCTTTAACTCTTTGATTTCATCTTCCTGCATCCCAAGGGCTGTCCCCATTTTTTCACACAGCTCCGACACGCGGTGGGAATGCTGTTCCTCCCTTGGATTTTTCTCATGAAGGGCCGCCATAATCGTATAGATGGTCTTTCCTCTCATTCCCCCGCTTTCCAGCAGCTTTTTCTTATACATATAGTCCTCAGCTTTTTTAAGGACTTCTAATATGGATTCCTCATCCCTGTATTTCACGCTGTACCCAAAAGATACGGAAAGAGTAATCTTATTTATGGCTTCATGCTTTATCCGTTCATTGATCCTTCCGATCATCTCTTTTATTTCCTTAACATCAGTATTCGGAGAAATTATGATGAATTCATCACCTCCCAGACGGCAAATGATATCCTGTTCCTTAAAGCCCTCTTTTAATACTTCTGCCACTTTTTGAATGTATTTATCTCCCACCGTGTGTCCAAAGGAATCGTTCATAAGCTTTAACCCGTTGATGTCGGCCATGGTAATCATTAATGGATAATAGCTGTTTGAATTCAGCCGTTTCAGCTGTTCTTCAAAAAACCTCCTGTTGTATAATCCCGTTAGCTGATCATGATAGCTTAAATAATACAGCCGTTCCTCCGCCTGTTTACTTTGGGTAATGTCATTTATGATAATGGCCAGCTGGCTTTCCTTTGGGCGGGACGCCAGGATCTCGTAATAATAATTTGTATTTTTCTGAAACCGCTCGTAGCGGGTTGATTCTCCTGTTTCAATTGTCCGGATCAGCTTATCCAAGTTTTCCGGTTCCACATCTTTATGTATTTCGGAAAAATATTTTCCTAAAATATCTCCTTTTTGTAATCCGGTCAAGGCTTCATAGCTGTAATTGGAGTCCACCAGCCTATACTTAAAGATATCATCGCCGGAAGCTCCCTCATACAATGCCATGCCTAGCTGCATTTGGCTGATGATGTCCTTGTATTTCTCTTCGCTTAAGCTTAATCTTTGATCATACTCCATGATTTTTCTATACTGTATTCTCAGCTCTTTTTCTGATGCAGTCAACTGTTCCACGTATTCCTTAAGCTTTTCGTTGGCGGCAGACAGATCGTCATAGCTCCTGCCCAATCTTCTTTCTGCCAGCTCCACCTTTCTTAAAAGGTTGGAAATTAAATAATAGAGAACCAAAGCAGTAAACATAACATACATAATTCCCTTATAGGTATGGATCACCATCCTTGCAGAAGGATCGTAAACCAGCCTGTTCACGATTCTGTCGGAGAAATAAACCCAGACAAAACCAAAAAGAAAATACACGATACAGATTTTAATGCCTCCCTGTTTGAAAGGATCCTTTTTTAGCTTAAGATCGTCCTTTTTAGCCTTTAACCATTTAATCATACTACTCCCCCTTTAAATGGTATTATACACTATTTTGATCCCATAAGAAACATTTTGCCAATTTTTCCTTCCCATGAAAACCGGAATAACGCAAAAAAAGAAGGGCAGCAGACACCCCTCCTTTTTATGGATTTTAACAGTATTTATTTTCGAAGCGGCTTTCCATTAATCAGCCTTTAATACTTTGACGATTTCTCCAATGATATAATCATGGTAATCCTTTGCCGGATAGTTTTGCTTGTCAAGGGTTTGATCAAAAAAGCCATTGGGATCAATCCTCTGCTTATAAAGCTTATGGCAGATAAGCACCAGCCTTGCCTCGGAAAAATAAGGCGCTTCTGCATCAAAAACAGGCGTAAGCCCGGTCTCCTTCTCCTTATCCACGTCACGTCCGGAATGGGCGCCGCAGTAGTTTAAAGCGGATCTGCAATTATCGCCGAAAAAGCTAAGAGCGTAATACTCGCTCTGGTCAATAAATTCCAAAGTATATCTCTGGGGACGGAGAACAATGTTTGAAACACTCTTATTCCACATGATTCCCAGCCCTCCCCAGCTGGCTGTCATCATATTATANNCCGCCGGCGGAAATCAGCATCCATTCCTTTCCTATCATTGTGATAGGATCCATGGTCACTTGTTTTAAATCAACTGGTCTTAACATGTTAATACCTCCATACTTTTAATATTCTTATATTATATATGTCTTTTTATATAACAGAATTAACTTAAAATCAGGATTCGGAATTTTTCCGCACATCTATATCCACCAATTCCAGACCATCTGCTACCTCGTGAAGGTATAAATCTTCAATATGTCTCCGGATGACCCGTTTTCCCCCCACATCTCCTTTTAATCCCAGAAGCTCCTCATGGTAATTCTTAGAAAAGATAGCCGGGTTCCCCAAAGCGCCCATATTGCACAGGCAGCCGATCCCTTTTCCGCTGTCCCGCCAGCCCTTCACCAGATCTCTTATGGTAGCCGCCTTTAAATATGGCTGGTCACAGACCGCAAAACAATAGTCTGTTTCTTCATTTTCAAATGCTCTCAGCGCCAGATGAATGGAATGGGAGATACCAAGGCTGCTTTCCTTGTTTACTACCACCTCATAACCATAATTCTTCATACAGTCCATAATCTCCTGGTACTGGGTGACAACCATCTTCCTGTCAAAGATTCCGTCCGGAAGCTTTTGGGCTTCCTCTAAAATATATTGGTACATGGGCTTTCCATTGAATTCATGAAGCAGCTTATTGCCGTTAAATCTGCGGCTGTCGCCTGCTGCCAGAAGGATAAGTGCCAGTTTCACGTCATCAAACCTCCCCTTTTCATTGCTTTTTCGTTTCTGCCGCCCCTTTTTTCTTTTTCATGTTCAAAATCGCCTCCAGGACACCTCCGCCTATGGAGGTCGCCTTGTCTGAGATCGTGTAGCAGTTTTCAACGTTTCCTCTGGGGTCTACATCTCCTGACTTCATTCCCTTTGTAACTGTTACACCGTCCTGAAGCAGGCCTCTTACAACGCCTCCCACCAGGGCATATATGGGAGCATCGCCTGAATAGCCCACTAAGTCGCCTTTTTCTACCAGATCGCCGATCATGACCTGGCCTTTAAAAGTTCCGTCAGCCGTTGCGCGGATAATCCGTTCTTTATCATAACCGCCGATCATGCCTGGAACTCCTGTGTTGGGAAAAGCGCTTCCCTCCCAGATACAGCGGCCAAGGTTATGGCCTCTTTTTGTCTCCACCACTACATGACAGTCTATCCCTGCAGTAAAGCCGGGACCAACACCTACTACCACATCTGCGTCAGTTATCCTGGTTCCCAGATTCTTTTTTGCAATAATGGCATCCACCACCACATCCGGCTTCCAGGCTTCCCGGATTTTGCATTCCTCATCGACCACCACCGCAACTTTATCCCTTGCTATGGCCTCATGGATTTCCTCCAGGCTGTTGCATAAAACTCCGGTGATATCCTCCACCTTTGCCTGTCCCTCATAGACTGCCCTTGAAAAGGCCACCGTCCGCCGCACCGTGGTGGGAACAGCGATATCCGTCATGACCAGGTCAAAACCGCAGCGTTGCAGCCGGCATCCAATACCTGTTGCCAGATCACCGGCTCCTTTTATTAATACCTTCATTGTAATCTCCTGATCTTTTGGTTTATTTTCTAGCGCATTCTCCGCCCTTGCCTGACAGGATTTCCAGGCCATGGAAAAGAGTATCCAGAATATATTCCAGGCTTTCTCTCACCGCCTTAGGACTTCCCGGAAGATTGATGATAAGGGTCGATCCCCGGATGACACTGGCTCCCCTGCTTAACATGGCCCGTTTGGTCACAGTCATGCTGTAAGCCCGTATGGCCTCGGCAATTCCCGGTGCATTGCGGTCCGCAACGGCCAGAGTGGCCTCCGGGGTTACATCCCTGGGAGAAAAGCCGGTCCCGCCGGTGGTCAGAACCAGATCGCATTCCACTTCATCGCTTAAGCGCATGAGTTCCTCTTTTAAGTCCTCTCCTTCATCGGCAAGGAGCTTATAGCTGACCACTTCAAAGCCTGCCCCCTCCAATATCTCTCTTATGACTGCGCCGCTTACATCTTCCCGTTCTCCGGCGGCTCCCTTGTCACTTAAGGTTACGATTCCTGCTCGGTACATACCGTGATTTCATCCCCTTCCTTCATGAGCCCTCCATGTAGTACCCTTGTAAAGATTCCGTTTGTCGGCATGATGCATTCTCCCATTTTCTTGTAAATCTCACAGTGGCTGTGACATTCCTTTCCTATCTGGGTCACTTCCAAAAGGATATCCCCGCACTTTAACCTGGTGCTGACAGGAAGATGAATCAAGTCAATTCCCTGGACAATGATATTTTCCCCAAAGGCCCCGTTTCCGATCTCCGCGCCTCTGGCCTTAAAGTCCTCTATGGTATCAAAGGATAAAAGGCTTACCTGCCTATGCCATTTGCCTGCATGGGCATCCCCTTCTATCCCGTATTCTTCTATAAAATGGCCTTCTTCCACTCTGGTTTTCTGAGTTCCCTTTTTTTCGCTGATACAGACAGCCATTACCTTTCCCATCTGCTTATCCTCCTATCTGGTTCATGTTGGGGCCCGCTTCTCCCAAGTCTTCCTCAAAATGATGGCTCTCCGGCTTATTCCGTATGCTCTGCTTCATCAGATCAAAAAGACTGTCATCGGAAATTCCTTCACGCAAAGGCCCTTTCAAATCCACTCCTGCAGGACTGTCCAGGCAAAGCTTTAAAAATCCGTCAGAAGTCAGCCTTATCCGGTTACAGTTACGGCAGAATTTGTGGCTGACAGCACTGATAAAGCCTATAAAGCCTGTTCCATCTCCCCATGTATAATAAACAGCGGGGCCGTTGCCTTTCACCTTACGGCTTTCTTTAAGCTCTCCAAAGGCCTCTGACAGGATCCCCGCCAGATCATCATTTTCCAGTGCTTTGTAGTTCTTTCCCTGGCCAATGGGCATCATTTCAATAAAACGGACCGGGATCCTTCGGTCAATGGAAAACCGGGCAAAGGCAAGCACCTCTTCCTTTGTTAAATCTTCCATGACCGCACAGTTTATTTTTACCTTGAGTCCCGCCGCCAATGCGCTGTCGATTCCTTCCATAACGGATTCAAAGCAGTCTCTTCTTGTGATTCTGGCAAACCGCCTCGGATCTAAGGTATCCAGGCTTACATTGACACTTGATAAGCCCGCAGCTTTTAGTTCGGCTGACTTTTCCTTTAACAGGCAGCCATTGGTGGTCATGGTCACATCCTCAATTCCCGGGATCTTTGCCAGCTCTTTGATCAGGACCTCTATGCCCTTTCTCACCAAAGGTTCCCCGCCAGTTACCTTTACCTTACGGATTCCAAGGCGGGCACCGGACTCACAGATCCTAACGATTTCCTGATAGGTGAGGATGTCCTCATGGCGCAGAGGGGCAATCCCCTCCTCCGGCATGCAGTAGAGACACCTTAAATTGCACCGGTCTGTAACAGATATCCGGATATAATCAATGGTTCTGTTGCAGCTGTCTTTCATCGTCCGCTCCCCCTGCCGCTTAAGTCCTTTTCATAAAGTCCGCTCTTACCGCCATCCTTTTTCAAAAGACAGATATCACTGATGGTCATCCCCCGGTNNCCATCTCCACGCCTGTCTTGCCCTGGGTTTTGACCGTACAGACCGCCTCTACAGAAAGCCGTTCCTCATGAAGCGCAAAATCTACCGTGCATTTTGTGAGCATCAGTCCATGGCACAAAGGGATCAGTTCAGAGGTCCTTTTCGATCCCATGATACCTGCCACCCTGGCCACTCCCAGTACATCGCCCTTTTTTGCGGTACCAAGTGAAATGGCTTCAAAAACCTCATGATTGACCGTAATAAACCCATGGGCAACGGCGATCCGGTCTGTCTCCGCCTTTTCTCCGACATCTACCATGCGGGCATTTCCCTGTTCATCAAAATGTGTCAGTCCATTCATCTCTTTTCGTTCAACCTTTCCTCCTGTAGTGCCTTACCAGCCCTTTCCGAAGCCGCAGTTTGGATAATAGCATACGTCGCAGGAAAGGCATAGTCCCCCTTTGCCCAGCTTATCAAGATCTTCCTTTGTCACCGGATCATCCGCCATGAGCCTTGGGAGCACCAGATCAAACACCGTCCGCTTGGAATACATGACACATCCGGGAAGTCCGGCTATGGGAATGTTTTTCCCATCCTGCATGTAATAGGAAAGTAAGAACATGGCTCCCGGAAGCACCGGCGCTCCGTAGGATACCACTTCTGCTCCTGTATTCCTGATTGCAAGAGGAGTCTTGTCATCCGGGTCAACACTCATGCCTCCGCTGACAAGTACCATGTCAGCCCCCTGACGGATGAGGTCAAGAATCGCTTCAGTGGTATGCTCCGGATTATCATCAGTGACCGTCTGTCCAAGGATCTGGCCGTTTAACTCTTCCACTTTTGCCTTTAAGACAGGTCCAAAGGCATCCNNTTCGCTTCCCGTGGTTACGATTCCCACCTTTTTATCTAAGTAAGGCATCACGGCAAAGATTTTCTTTCCTCCGCAGACCTCTTTGACCTCTTCCATCTTTTCCTTTTCAATGACAAGAGGAATGATCCTTGTCCCACACAGCTTGTCTCCAGGCTCCACCGGGGTGTTGGGGTGTCTGGAAGCGATCATCATATTCCCCATACTGTTTATTTTATCTAAAAGTCCGGTATCTATTTTTAACAGACCCCGAACGGTTGATTTCAATTCAATTTTCCCTTCCTTTACCTCGCTGCGCTCCATATTGTCATTGAAGCACAGGCTGCATAGGATTTCAGCAGCTTCATTCTCATGGTAAAGGGAATCATCCTTTTCCCAAACATAAAGATGTTCTTTTCCCATTGACAGCAGCACCGGAATGTCCTCCTCTGTCACTACATGTCCTTTCCTGAATCTTGCATCCTTCAAGACTCCAGGTATGATCTGAGTCATATCATGGCAGAGAACCTGTCCTACCGCATCTACTGTCTTGATTTCCTTCATTTTCCCCTCTCCTTTCGTTCTTAGGCATAATTTAAATCAGTCGTTCGACGAGACGTCAGGCCAATCGAACTTCTATATGGATCATGTTATTCTCAAGTAAGAATATCCCTGTTTACAAAAAATTACCATATCCGTTCATTATATCATCCGGGAAAATATTTGTAAAATAATTCTTCCACTGCCGCTTCTGCTTCCTCCACAAAGGCCAGATATCGGTCTAAAAACGTTTCACCCTCCGCAGTTAAAACAGTAGTTCCTCCGTTTTCCCCTCCCCTTCTTCCTTCCATCAGGGAAAACCCCAGATCCTCTTCTGCCTTGTTCATGATCTTCCACGCTTTTGAATAAGCCATGTGCAGTTCCTGGCAGGCAGCAGAAAGGGATCCCCTCTCCCTTACAAGCTTCATTAAGTCTGCCACCCCCGGCCCAAAGTTGCGCTCTTCATAGTAAACACGGAGCTTTAAATGATATTTAAGCGTTCTTTTCTCTTTCTCTGTTTCTATCATTCTGATCCTTTTCTATAGTGCGAAAAACTGGTCATCACACAGCGTCCTGCCCATTCTTCTCCCAGGCATTCCATGACCTGGATCCCTTGGGACAGCCTGCTTTCATTATCAGCTTTATTTAACAAAATCCGGTATTCCATGGACTCCGTTCCCTTTCTGGTTCCATTGCTGCTTATAAGAAT
>DJBG01000127.1:3652-16561 GCA_002429965.1 Hungatella sp. UBA5982 | reverse complement strand
TCACCTGTATCAAACAAAACAATGTTATACTGTTTATTGGCCGCCAGCTCTCCCATTCCGCTTATGACGCTGGAGAAAAATTCATTGGCAATATCCGGAACAATAACACCAATACTGGAAGAATCGCGGGTGCTTAAACTTCTTGCTATGGCATTCGGTACGAAATCCGCTTCTTCAATTGCTGCTAAAACTTTCTGCTTCGTTTCGTCCTTTACATATCCGGACTGATTAATCACTCTGGACACGGTCGCAGAAGAAACACCCACCTTTTTGGCAATATCCCGTATATTCATTTTTAAAATCTCCTTTATGTAACCGGTTACATATGCATATTAACATATTTATCAACGAATGTAAAGAGTTTTTTATCNNAAAGATAGCACGGCGGCAATCTCTCGTTTGCCGCCGTGCTCCTATTAGATGGGCGTACTTTTTTAAACCTTCTGAAAAAATGATGAACAGCAACTTTTTTATATTTATAGAATTAGCATATCTTTCTCATCAAAATTAAATTCAGGACCGTATGCAACCTCCCAAAAATAACCATCTGGGTCCGAAAAATAAGCATGGTAACCGCCCCAAAAGACATCCTGCGGTTCTTTTTCAATTTGTGCACCAGCCTTTCTTGCTAATTCAATCACTTGATGCACTTCTTCTTTGCTTTTCGCATTATAGGCCAATGTTATACCGCTGAAACCAGAGTGAATATGCGGAGGATTGCTATTGTTAATATCTTTCGCTAATAAATCGAGTGGATATAGTTCCAGTTTNNCCATCTTTATAAAATCGAATCGAATCTTCCATACTCCTTACACCTAAACATATTACATTTAATCTATTCATTTAACTTTCTCCTTGCTTTATACTTTTTATTTTACTTCCTGCAAATAGTATAATACAAGTAACACGACAACAGTATGTCTTATTCCTTAAATCTTTTTACAGTATCATATCATAAAAAGTACCCTGATAGTCAGGCACAACCACTTTTTTGTGTCTTACCGTCAGGGTACCATTTCAGCCTATGGATTCTGAGGATTCTCCCCCAGCCACTCCACATCCAGTTCATGCAGCATGGTCGTATTCTGCCACCCGCCTGAGCCTGTGGTCCCGGTATGCAATAGGCTCACGCCGCCAAAACCGTTCTCTGTTATCTCTCCGCTCAAATCCACCGAATGCATATAACCATCCTTTGCCTGATCTGCCAACTGTGGAGTCTGCGTTTCCACATGGGCGGTCAGCTTCGTCCCCTCTGCCTTCATAGTAATTTCACAGCCGGTTAAATAGCAGGACGAAAGGACTTCATNNTACCGGACAAGAACAAAGGTGCAGGCATTGGAGGCTGCCTCGGTGCGGATAATCCGCAGACCATAGCCGGTCAGTGTTTCCGTGTCAAACTTTAAGCATAAGTCCATATACTGGCCTGCGCTCCCGAAGCCCTGGCCCGCTATTTTTGCCGGATCTGCCAGAAGCTTGAAGCTCATGCTGCCATACGTTCCTGCTACAGGTGTATACATAAGCTGTACGCCCTGGGTTCCCTGATAAATACCCATTCCTACACTGCCGTCTCCCGTCTCACCATAAATCCAGGGCTGATCGGTGTCCTCCCCCTTCCAGCCGCTGTAATCCTTCATGTCAGCCGGTTGGAACGCATCCACGGTCCAGTATCCAGGCTTAATTTCCGTCTGCCGGACCACCGGAAAATCAGAAAAATCGGTGTGGAAATTGCGGGCCGTCACATCTGCTGCCGTGATTTTGTCTGAGAACATGGCTGACATGGCTGATCCCGGATAGCTTCGGATGTGCTTTGGCTCCACCTTGGCGGTCAGATAGCTGCCTATATCACCCGCCGTAAGCCGGTATTCGTATTTCGGCTGATCCTGCGTTGAAACAGCCACCAGAATCGGGTTGCTCCCTGCTGCATCCTGGCTGCGGTACCAGGAAATCACCGACTGGTCTGCCCTGTCTCCCAGCTCCAGGCCGTATTCAGCCGTCAGATAGCCCTCCTTCTCTTTTTGAACCGTCAATTTCTTTGTGAAGGATGGCGACTCCAGAACACTTGGCTTAACGGTCAGCTCCAAGGATGCCTCCAGTCCCTCCGGTGTCTTTGCGTGAACCATAACCTGCTTTGTCTCGTCCTCCTCATTGATACCCTGAATGGTGCAGGTCCCGTTTCCATGATCGGCAAGCTTTACATAAGCCCCATCTTTATCGGAAATTGAATAGGTTACGGCGCTGCCTGTCTCTTCCGTCTGATAGAAATACTGCACTTTGCTGGAAATTACAGCCTCATTGCTGCCAGAGACAATGGTATCTTCAGTTGTCTCCAGGGAAAGCATGGTCGGTATCTTGTCTGCTCCTGCCGCAGTAACGGCAGCTTTTACATCCAGCGGGTCCCACTGGTCGTTCCCCCTTAAGAGATTGTAGGTATTATAGTAACTCTTTCCATCCGTTTCTATCCGGTAAGCTTTCAAAACCTCCGCTCCGGTCATATCCACTGTTTCCTGTGCGCCCTCGCCTGCAATTGTAATGGGTTTCCCATTGTGCAGGATGTTGTATTGATAGCATTTTAAAGAAGCTGCCGGATATTTAGTCCAGGCAATTTCAAACGGAATGTCAAAATTGCTCTGATACGTACAGTCCACTGCCGCTATCGTGCCCCCGCGCTTGGTAAAATACTGCACCGGCTCTGTTTCCACAGTCAAGGTCACACACCGAAACGTACAGTCTAAAAAAACGGAACCGGTTTTTGTTGCCTCGGCCAGCGGTCTGTTTCCGTAAAAATCAAAATCGCAGCCCACGAAAACTGCATTTCCGTTGATGGCATCATCAGTGCTCTCAAAATGGCAGTTATTGTACAAGCTTCTTTCTCCGCCATTGATGGGACGAAGATTTAAGCGGCTGATAAAATTACAGTTTTCCGCAAACATCCTATCCCCGGACAAATCTGCCAACTGGGCCTGTGTAATGGTGGAGGTCCGCTTCTCTTGATTTAACTCCGGCTTCAACGCATAATTTAAGTCCACGCTGCAGTAATTGCCAATCGTTAAGTTCTGAACCTGCAGTCCGGTTCCATTGTTATTGAACCGGAATATCGTATAGTTTCCGTCGGCGCCGTGGGACTGGCCCCGGTTGCCTGCCAAAATCACATGGTCCGGGTCTTGGGTAAGGCCCTTTAGCGAAAGCCACTCACAGTCCACCACCATACCGTAGGGAACCTCATAGCCTTCGGTTTTTTCCAGGGTATCAGACGCTTCCGGATCGTCAATCCAGTACACATATGGCGCAATATAAACCGTCATAGGTTCCTGTTCCGTACCATTTGCCAACGCCTGGGCACTTAAAGCCTCTGTTATGTCATTGTACACATAGTCATAGCGGTCTGCCGTCTCATCGGCCAGGGAACCATCCAGATAGATCGCCTTTGGACCGAGAGGAATCGTTTTTCCCTGATACGTGATATTAGTTCCGGCAAATTCAATGGGGTCCTCCCCGTTTAACGGAACATACTCTCCTGCCGCCGCAGAAGCCATCTCCGCCGCCACAGGCGCTGTCTCATTTGCGCTTTTGCTTCCGCCGCAGGCACTTAAGGACACTGCCATAGCAGCCGCCACCCCTGCCGCTGCCCACTGTTTAACCTTTTCCATGGTTTTCTCTCCTTTTCTTTTTTTATAAATAAATGAGGTCTAAAAGCCTGTGTAAGTGTTTTCACTTTTTCTATATTTATTGCTTTTATGTAAGCGCTTACACTTTTCTTTAATTAATTATAGCACCTAACTCTTCATAATTCATTTCAAATATGGTACAAAACATTGCAAATACTGACATCCTAATGCATGATTTTGATATTATAAATGAAGGATTTTAAATCTATGAAAGCACTTACCATTCTGTTGTTCTGTAACTGGATAAATGTGAAATCTCCCGGATAGATTGGATTTAACCGCTATCCATCGTCACCAGCAAAAGGCAACTGTCCGATCATATTTATAAAGGGTTGTAGGAAATCGAAAAAGCCCCTGCAGTTCCACACCGCAAGGGCAAATCATATTATATTCGTTGAAACCGGACTGGCACATTATGAGAAATGCGGATCGGATTGCCCGTTATATTGCCAGGCTGATGGAAAATCCCAGGTCCAGCCGTTCCAGGCTCCTTTTTAATATAAAGTCCCAGACTCGTACGCTGTTAATCTTATCACGGCTGTGGCTGTGGGTATAAGACGGTTCAAACATCTTCGCAAGCTCTGTCTCCGGGATTGCTTCACACTCATTCTCAATGGTCAGCCTGCATGCCCATAACTACTTTTAAACCTGTTTTATGATTGGCGGCCAACAGCCGTCTTTCTTTCATTAGTAAGATTTACAAAACAGTCCTAATACCCTTTCAAGACTTATTACAACAAATTGCGGCCGATTTGTTAAGCAGGAAAGGTCTTAAATAGCCAACCGTATTTGATAACGGAAGGATTTCATCCGGTAAGGAAATATTTAATGTCTGAACTATATATACTCTTCTGTGAAGAATCCGTTTCCATAAATCAGGATATTCTTCCTTGATCCTGGTTCGCAGAGCTTCATCTGCAATGGCAATGCAGTCTTCCGCGCTTACACCCGTATATCCTGGTATGGATGGAATGATATCAATCTGAAAAATCATACCGCTTTGAATTCTATTTTCTGAGCCTGGATAAATAGGTGACGACATCCATTCCTCATCTGCGGTTAAATGTCCTGGATTTAAAGACCAGCCATATTGTTCTTTCGGCAAGACTGTTTCTATAACCTGATAGATTTCCTTTCCCGATTTATTTATCCTTAAATTTTCCAGCCATGCAACGACTGCATTGTAATAAGGATAAACCACTCTTTCCAGATAATCCTTCTGGCTCCGGGGAAGTTCCGCCTCATTACTGACCACAAGACCTGTCCTGCTTGAAAGTCCTCCTTTGAAGCCTGTTGTAACAGAAAATGCATCTCCGCGTTGAATCTTTTTTGCAGTGGGATAGAGATTCGCCTGCTGAAACCTCTCGCCGGTTGCGGCAATCGGCACCACCGTATTGACCTGACCGTCTGCCGTTAAGTATTTGCCTATTTCAATTTCTTCCTTGCCCACCTCGATTGCATTTAATGCATTTAAAATGCAGTTGGAGGAAAGATTGGCTCCATATTCATAATGAGCAATTTCATTTGCATTATTGGTAATGCGGGCACCTTTATCGGGTCCGATAAATAAATCATTTGAATTCACTAAATCTGCGGCCGGACGGACGCTTTTCTTTAATGCTTCAACTATATAGTAAGGAATATCAAAGGGACCGCCCTCATTTTCAATACCCGAAAATAGCTTCCAGCCCACAAGCCCTACCCTGTTTGCCTGGTTCAACCCCTGCCGTTCAAAAATAGAGACCAAAGTAATATCACTTTCCATGGGCTGGTTTGGCAGTGAAAAGAAAGGGACATGGATAACATCGCCAGGGAGCCTGGTATACTGGCTCATCTTTAAGTTTTCATTTCCCAAGAGGTAATATACTATGTGATCCTGTTTTAAGATCAGCAAAGCTTCTTCAAAGCGCGGAATAAAGCCGGTTAAGTATTCAAAATTCCCACTATGCTCCTTGTCTGCATAAATTACCAGATAATCGAGTTTTCTTTCCTTCATTCCAGCTATTATCTTCTGATACCGCTCCTCCATCGTTTGATCCGACAACAAAACAGGACGTACTTCATCGTAGGTCTTTGGCTCCGGCAAATTTGTATCTAAATAAATGCGATCAAAATTTATCATCATATCTCCTTTTATGAATAAATTGCAGTTTTATCCGGCGATAATTAAATCAACACCATGCTCCTGCAGATCACGTTGGAAATCCGGGGAGGGTTCTACATCCGTTATTAAAACATCAATATCCTCTAAAGCACAGACTTTAAAGAATCCTGTTGTATCCATTTTCGTAGAATCAGCAACTGCGATGACCTTTTTGGCGCAATTGACCATAGCTCTTTTGACCAGGCCTTCCTCTTCCGTGTGGATATAAAGCCCGGAGCCAGTTATTGCGAATACTCCCAGCAGTGTATAGTCAACTCTGTACTGGGATAATTCCAGCACCGTATCGCTGCCGTATAAAAATAGCTGTATCTGGTGCAGTTTCCCTCCAACCACTTTAATATCCTTATTTCCGTGTTTTGCCAGCTCAACCGCATGCGTTAAAGAATTGGTAATGGCGGTCAGGCTTTTGGAAGCCAGCAAAGGGATCACCGCTTCCACCGTGGTTGAAGAGTCGAAGATAACAGAGGAAAATTCTGAAATAAGTGGTTCTGCAGCTTTTGCAATTTTTTTCTTTGGGGTGGAATAAATCTTCGACCTTTCTTCGTAACCCATAATCAGGGCTTCTTTTTTCCCTGAAATTGCACCTCCATAAGTTCTCTTTAATACACCTTTCTTCTCAAGCTTAATTAAATCACGTCGAACGGTGTCCTTAGAAACATTTAATTGATCCACCAATTCTTCAATTGTTACATTCTTCTTTTTTTCAACGATTTCCTGAATCTTTGCTAAGCGTTCTTCCACAAGCATGTTTATCATCTCCTTACGCATTAAGTATACAACATTGTGCATTACTTTGCAATAGTTAAAATTATTTCAAAAAATATATTGCAAAATAATGCATATGGTTGTAATATTCAATTATCACCATTGATCTACTCATTCGTCGCATCCATTTTTCATTTCTATTTACGCCGCCAGCGACAGCGGCAGAAAGGGGAATACATTATGAAACATCAAGTCTTTGGTACATTACAAAAAATCGGAAAATCATTCATGCTACCCGTTGCTGTCCTCCCCATTGCTGGTCTTCTTTTAGGTATCGGTTCTACATTTACCAGTTCGGCTTATGGATCAATCGTAAAAGAAGGAGGCTGGTTATATAAGTCTCTAAGGGTTATAGCAGATAGCGGGAATATCGTTTTCGGGCTTCTTCCTCTCTTATTTGCCGTAGCAATTGCGATTGGCCTGGCTCAAAAAAGTAAAGAGATTGCTGCTTTATCCGCCGTTATTGCCTATTTTGTCATGAATATGGTCATCATGAGCATTATAAAGAATTTTATGGATTTAGAAAAGCTGAATCAAACTCCCGGATTAATAAGCAGTTTTTTAGGATTTGAAAATACGATGAATACAAGTGTTTTAGGCGGAGTAATCATCGGCTTAGCAGTTGCCAGGCTTCATAACAGATATTATAAAATAAAATTACCTGACATGCTATCCTTCTTTGGAGGAACCCACTTTATCCCGATCATTTCTGCCTGCGCAGCTATCGTTATGGGTATTGTATTTGCCATCCTCTGGCCGCTACTGGGACAAGGGATCGCCTTGCTTGGTATAGGGATTGCTAAATTAGGTTATTTCGGTAGTTTCCTTTATGGTTTTATTCTGCGGGCACTGATACCAACAGGACTGCACCACGTCTTTTATATGCCTTTCTGGCAAACTGCCTTAGGCGGAACCGCTGAGGTCAATGGAACGGTTTTAGAGGGAGCTCAGAACATCTTATTTGCCCAGCTTGCAAATGGAGACGTTATCAGTCCATCTGTTGCAAAATTCTACTCCGGCAATTATCCCATTATGATGTTCGGCTTTCCGGCTGCTGCCCTGGCTATGTATCATACGGCTTATAAACAGAAAAAAGCTGAAATTAAGGGCCTCCTCTTCTCCTCCGCCCTCGCCTCATTCTTGACAGGCATTACAGAACCGCTTGAGTTTTCATTCTTATTTGTATCACCGCTTCTATACTTTGGTATCAATTGTGTTTTAGGCGGCATTTCCTTTGCGGTTGTAAACATACTGAATGCAGGCGTGGGTTATACCTTCTCAGGCGGCGCCCTTGATTTTGCCTTATATGGTATTTTACCCGGGAACGCACGAACAAACTGGATTGCAGTATTACTCGTAGGTTTCGCTTATGCAATCATTTATTATGTGGTTTTCCGGTTTGCAATCACGAAATTAAATATAAAAACACCTGGCCGGGAAGACGACGGGGAATCTAAATTATATACGAAATCGGATTACCTAGAAAAGAAGAAAGCTGAGACAAAAGGAACATCCGGCACAGCCACAGATATGTATGTACAAATCGTTGAGGGGCTGGGTGGACTGGATAATATTGTGGATTTAGATAATTGTGCCACTCGTTTAAGAGTGGTTGTGAAAGACGCAGCAAAAGCCGATGAAGCACTCCTTAAAGCTACAGGTGCTGCAGGAGTGNNCTGCAGGTGATCTATGGTACGAAGGTCAGTACCATTAAAACAGAATTGGAAGAATATATCGAACACTATAACAGGAGGAATCACAATGAAAATTAGAGATAAACTTTATCTGATTTCTGGAGGCAGTTATGGCGAATTAGGAAATGCCTATCTGATTAAAACAAAGAATGGTTATCTCATGGTTGACAGCAGTAAACCGGACGCGCTGACGACTATCCGGAACAATTTAGCTTATTGGAAGATTAATGAGGAGGAAATATTAGCTGTTCTCCTGACCCACGGTCATGATGACCATGCTGGTTGTGCAGCCTATTTTCAATCCCAAGGTGCAAAAATTTATGTTGGTGCAGACAATGAAATGCTCCAAAAAGGTGACTTCGGGCCATGTAGTCCCTTTACAAATCACGTGGCTCCTCCCTGTATTGCTGATATTATACTTAAGGAGGATCAAAATATAACGATTAATGACTTGCAGATAAGCTTTTACCCTATGCCCGGACATACAGATGGAACTATCCTTTATTATGCCAAGGTTGATGATGACAGGATCTTATTTACAGGAGACATGTTCTTCGTAGAAGGAGAAACTGGGACAGATATTAGAACCGGCTGGAAAGGGGACCTAAGTTATAACGCTGAAAAATTGGGGATGAGCTTTCAAAAATTATGGAATCTCAATTTAGATCCAAACATTATTTTAGGAGGTCACGGGATTCCTCTCATCAATAACAACGCAAAAGAAGCGATACGGGCCGCCTATAAGTACTTTTTATTAAATAATCGATAAAACTTAAAAAAGCTGCTACTCAATAATTGAGTAACAGCTTTTTTTAAAGTAATTTTCTAATTAAGGTCTGATACGGTATTGAATCTTATTTCCACAGAATCCGTAGAAATTTAGGCCTCAACGTTGATAATTTCTTTCTTGTTGTAAGAACCGCAAGCCTTGCATACTCTGTGAGGCATCATAAGTGCACCGCACTTGCTGCACTTCACTAAGTTTGGAGCGCTCATCTTCCAGTTTGCTCTACGTTTGTCTCTTCTTCCTTTAGAAGATTTGTTCTTTGGACAGATAGACATGGTTACACCTCCTTAAACTGTTTAAAAATATCCTGGATGACTGCCATTCTAGGGTCTGTAGGCCTAATATCGCAGTCACAAGTCTCGTGATTGAGATTTGTTCCACATCTATTACAAATCCCCTTGCAGTCTTCGCTGCAGAGAACTTTCATAGGCAGGTTCAGTATGAGTTCATCACAAACCAACTGGTCTACATCCAGATTATAACCATTAACAAATGGTTGTTCTTCGAAATCTTCTACAATTCCCGTATCCGTATCACCTAAATCAAGAGCACGGATTACATCAAAATCCAGGTCAACACGCACCGGCTCCAAGCAACGGTCACATGGAATGAGCAAAGCTAATTTCGCCTTACCTTCCACTACCAGCTTTTTGTCTCCCAGATTCATAATCCGCAGCAGCACAGGTTCTGCATCCACCACTTCATAATCACCATTGGGCCCGTGATAGACCTTCATTTCAAGATCGGGTGTGTAAGTTTTCTCTTTCCCTTCCAGGGTGAACAACTCAGTTAAATTAATAAGCATACTAGTCTCCTAATACGCACCTATGTTATTATACATATGGGTGCAACATTTGTCAACAAATATTTCCATATTTGCAGTAACAGTTCAGCCATGCTTATGAATGGTATGGCTGAACTATAGCCCATACACAACATCATGTACTGTTTTACCCTGGATTATACCAGAGCCTTTGTCTCTCTTGCAATAGCCAGCTCTTCATTGGTAGGAATTACACATACCTTTACCTTAGAATCCGGTGTGGAGATCATGACACGTTTTCCTCTAGCCTTATTGGCTTCCGCATCAATGGAAATACCAAGATAGCCTAAATATTCGCAAACCGCACCTCTGATAGGCTTATCGTTCTCACCTACGCCTGCAGTAAACACAATGGCGTCAACACCGTTCATTGCCGCTACATAAGAACCGATGTATTTTGCCACACGGTAAATAAATGCCTGGATTGCAATATCAGCCAGATGGTTTCCTTCTCCCTGCGCCTTCTGAACATCACGGAAATCACTGGAAATACCGCCGGACATACCAAGGATACCAGATTTTTTATTTAAAATATCCAGTACCTCATTGACGCTCTTGCCTTCCTTATTGCAGATAAACTGTACAACAGCAGGATCGATATCACCGCTTCTGGTACCCATGATCAGTCCTTCTAAAGGAGTCAGACCCATGCTGGTATCCACGCACTTGCCGCCGATGGAGGCAGAAATGCTGGCTCCGTTTCCTAAATGGCAAACGATCACCTTGCCGTTCTCATGATCCAGATCACAATATGTTAAAGCTTCATTGGATACAAATTTGTGGCTAGTCCCATGGAAGCCGTAACGGCGAATGCTGTATTTCTCATAATATTCATTCGGAATTGCATACATGGAAGCTTTATCAGGCATACCCATACCGAAAGAAGTATCAAATACCGCTACATTAGGAACTCCCGGTACTGCTTCCTCACATGCTTCAATTCCCATCAGGTTTGCAGGATTATGCAAAGGTCCTAAATCAAAACAGTCACGGATAACTTTTTTTACGTCTTCATTTACTACGATGGAATCGCTGTAAATCGTTCCTGCATGGAGAACCCTGTGTCCTACTGCAGAGATTTCACTGGTATCCTTGATTACACCGTATGTCGGGTCAACCAATGCATCCAAAACCAGCTTAATAGCAACGGTATGGTTCGGCATCTCTTGTTCTACTTCCATTTTCTCTTTTCCTTCTGCCTTATGAGACAGCTTGGAACCACTAATGCCGATTCTCTCGCATAAGCCTATTGCCAAGACTCCCTCGTTTTCCATATCGATCAGCTGGTACTTTAAGGAAGAGCTTCCGCAGTTAATAACTAAAATTTTCATATTTCTTTGATTCTCCTTCATTTATTTAATAATTTCGCCGTACTGTTCTCTGCCGCAGCTTGCTGCGTTGGATTCATCTGTATCAATGTGCATTGCCAAAGCATAATTTTCATTTGCACGCACAACCACATCTCCGAAAATAAGGCTTCTACCATCTGTGTCAATTTTCACAGAAACAACTTCACCATCTTTAACACCAAGCGTTTCTGCTTCTGCAGGAGTTGCATGGATATGACGCTTTGCAACGATCACGCCCTCTGTTATCTCAATTTCACCAGCAGGTCCAATAATCTTGCATGCACCGCTGCCGGCAACGTCGCCGGATTCTCTTAAAGGCGCAGCAATTCCAATGGAACGGGCATCGGTTGCGGAAAGCTCTATCTGAGTCGCTTTTCTAACCGGGCCTAAAATGGAAATACCTTTAAACTCGCCCTTGGAACCAACAACAGTTACTCTCTCCTCACAGGCATACTGGCCTGGCTGGGATAAAGATTTTTTCTTTGTTAACTCATAGCCGTTTCCAAATAAAATCTCAAGATGTTCCTGAGTTAGATGTACATGTCGAGCTGATGTTTCAACGATAAAATTCATACCTATCTGTTCTCCTGTTCTTCTAATCGATGTTTTTCACCGATTCTCACTCTATTCTATGAGTATTCGCTAAATATTTCAAGTGTTGTGCTAAAATAATTTGCATTTTTTGCGAAACAATCGCATAATAGAGGATAAGAAAAAGAAAAAGGATATTTTTTAAGATGAAAAATAAAAATTCTCTTGCCGTTGGCATTATCGCTGAATACAATCCTTTCCACGATGGACATGCCTACCATATCAGGATGGCCAAGGAACTAACGCAGGCGGAATACTGCATCGTTGCCATGAGCGGGGACTTTGTCCAAAGAGGAGCTCCTGCTATCTATGATAAATATACAAGAACAGCCATGGCATTGTCCTGCGGTGCCGACCTTGTGATCGAGCTTCCGTCAGTCTTTGCCTCCAGCAGCGCAGAGGATTTTGCTGCCTGCGGAGTCGCCCTCCTTAATAATCTTGGAGTGGTTGGCGATCTCTGCTTTGGAAGCGAATGCGGAAACGTGGAAAAACTTTCCGGTATTGCTTCTATTTTAGCCACAGAACCCCCTGTTTATACGGAGGAACTGCGCAGGGAACTGAAAAAGGGAGCTACCTTTCCCCAAGCCAGAAACCGGGCCCTCATCTCCTGCGGGATCCTGGATGGGGAGGAGGCCTCCATTCTGGCATCCCCAAATAACATCCTGGGGATCGAATATTGTAAGGCCCTTTACCGGCAGAAAAGCCCAATGACCCCTGTCACCATTTCCAGAAAAGGGTATGGATATCACGATACCAGCCTGATCCCGGAAGGTTTCAGTTCTGCCACCGGAATCCGGAAAGCCCTTCTTGAAAACCCGGATATTCTGATGTTGGAGGAGTCTTCCCAGATACAGGTTCCGGATCCTGTAAAACAGATGATGGCCCAAGGCTTTCCAGTGTTTCCTGATGATTTCAGTGCTTTGTTAAACACCACCCTGCTTAAACTGGACTACGAGGGAATTCCCTTTGAGAAGTATGCCGATGTTTCAGAGGAATTGGCGGCCAGGCTTCTAAGGCAGCTTACGGATTTCCTTCCTTTTGAGGAAAAAATCAACCACCTAAAAACAAGGC
>DJBG01000127.1:0-3628 GCA_002429965.1 Hungatella sp. UBA5982 | reverse complement strand
GACCATTGTACAGGACAAATATCGCATAAGAATGAAAAATGAGTTCACTCATTCCGTCGTCATCCTATGACGGCGGATAAAGGAATTCCCTGATCCTATCTTTATATAGAAGAAACCGGGATTTAGGAACTACGATTCCCTGTTTCCACATTTCAAGAAGCTGTTCAAACGTGACAAATTTCGCATCCACCACTTCTTCCTGCTGAATGGTTATGTCTTTCATGGTAACCTTTTGTCTGGTGATATAGGTGTTCACAAACCGCTCCTTCAGACGAATGGCATGAATCAAGAGGAGCTGTTCTTTTTCTGCCCGGATCCCAACCTCTTCGAAAAGCTCCCGAAGGGCTCCTTCCACGCTTGTTTCTCCAGCAAGAACAGAGCCCCCGGTGCATTCCCACATAAGGCCATAGGGCTTATCCGGATGCCTTCTGGTCAGAAGAATCTCCTGATTCTCGTTTACCAGCCATACATCCGCTACAAGGTGGTATTCTCCTGTACCCAGCGGAACTCCGCGGACATGGGTTTTTCCAGTGGCCACCCGGTTTTCATCATAAACATCCCAAAGCTCCATAAGCCATTCCTCCTGACCTAAGAATCAGCTGTGCAGTTAAAAGTTTCCCCCGTTCCAACCCCAGTGATCCACTTCCTCATATTTCACATAAATTTTATCCTGGGCAATGGAAAGCACATCCTTATAGATTTTGCAGATCTCAGCAGTCAGACGGTCATAATCCCTCTCTGATGCGTGTCCGAAAATCTTCACTTCCACAAAAGCCAGCTTTGTATTATTTTTCCCTTTAAAGTAAAGGGAACAGTTATCTTCAAAGCCAACCATGAGCCAGTTTTCCGTCTTACCGGGAATAAGGCTGATGGCCTGTCCAAGCTTAGTTTTTAGTTCTGTTTTTTCTTCTTCCGATAATGTGACGTTTACTTTAGAGTTAATGAAAGGCACTGATCGTTCCTCCTTAAACTATTTTTTATATCATATCACAGATGACCAGAAATTACCATCTGCTTTCTAGTTTAAATCCTCTTTTAGCAGCAGGTCAGCAAGGGTCAGCTTCCCATGGAGAAATTCCATAATTTTCTGGATCTCCCTGCGGTTATCCTTCTTTCCTCCCTGCTTTACTCCCCGGATCAGAATATTCTTCGGCGTATGCTCCATATCGATGAATTCCAGGATCTGGGTACGGTATCCCTGGTTTTCCAGAATTTCAGCTCTGAGGGCATCGGTATAGAGGGCTGCCATCCGTTCCCTGATCAATCCATATTGAAATACGGGAGCCATGAGTTCCTGATGCATGGTTTTGTTCAGCTCATGCTGGCAGCATGGAACCGACAAAATGACAGAAGCTCCCCAACGGACCGCCTTTGCCAGGGCATAATCCGTAGCGGTATCGCAGGCATGAAGAGTTACCACCATATCCACATGGTCCACGCCTTCGTAGGAAGCGATATCTCCATGATAAAATTTTAACTTATCATATCCATACCGTTCTCCCAGGCGGTTACAGTCATCAATGACCGTCTGCTTCAAGTCCAGCCCGATGACGCGGATCAAATACCCTTTCAGCTCATGAAGATAATAATACATAGCAAAGGTCAGATAGGATTTTCCGCAGCCAAAATCAATGATCACATTCTCTCTGTTCTTGTCAAGCCTGGGGAGAATATCCTCAATAAATTCCAAAAAACGGTTGATCTGGCGAAACTTATCATACCTGGAAGCAATGATTTTACCTTCCGCCGTCATGACTCCTAAATCCACCAGAAAGGGGACCGGCGTGCCTTCTTTTAAAATATAGCTCTTCTGTCTGTTATGTTGGGGAACAGGGGAAGGTGCCTCAATTTTTTGCTGCCGTTTCACCTTGATGCTGGGGCTTCCCTTTTTGCTCACCAGAACTCTTACCTGTCCCTTACTGGAATCCAGTTCCATCTGGCGCAGCTTTCCATCCAACAGATCCGCAATATAGGTGACGCATTCCCCTGCAGAATAATTCTTATGAAAAGCCTGGGGTCCCACCAGCTCTTCCGCCTGAAAAACCAGATTTTCCTTTAGCAAAAGCGGGCGTACCTTTACCTTGGAAACGCCCTGCTTATCCGATGGATTGCTGATTACGATCCGAAGCAGATTCTCATCAAGAAACTCTCTGACTATCTGAATTAAATGTTCTTTTTCCTTTTGTTCCATGAAATCAGGCAATTCCTTCCTTCCTTTCTGCTTTCAGTTTTCTGCATCCACCCAGCTTGCCCGCAAAAGCTCCGGGTAAGGCTCCAGATGTGCAAAATCGTTAAAACGTTCCATTAAAAAATGCCCTGTTTTTTCATTCCAGCGCACTTCCGTGATGCTGCAGTTCTCAAGGGAATTTCCAAGGAGACGGTAATATTTGGATTCCATATGAAGCAGTGCTGTGGTCACGGTGCGTATCACTCCCCCGTGTGTCACAACCGCTGCATTCTGATAACCGCTTTCAGCAATTTCTTCAAGGACAGGGATGGCCCGCATTATTACATCCCCGGCGCACTCGCCTCCGGGATAGGGCAAATCGTGTTCCATCCGTTCCTGTTCTTTCTTAAAATCCTTAAACCTTGCTGCTATCTCCTCATCCGCCATGCCTTCCATTTCTCCAAAGGAAATCTCCCTAAGCTCCTGCCTGATGATGTGTTTTGCATTCCAGTACCGGTTTGCCTCCCTGGCGGNNGATCAAATGACTGGAATATACCGCCTCAATGCCTATGGAGGCCAGCCGTTCCCCGACTAAGGCCGACTGGCGGCGGCCTGCCTCGGATAGATCCACATCAATATTACAGAGCTTGCTGCTTTGCCGTCCATGGCGAATCAAATAAATATTCATCTCCTGCATCCTTCCTGCACAGCAATTAATTTTTAAAGCTGTGAATGGGCGCCGGAATACGTCCGCCTCTGTTTATAAATTTTTCACAGGAGTACCGGCTGACCGGCATAACAGGAGCATATCCTAATAAACCGCCGAATTCCACTGTCTCCCCCACGGATTTTCCTATAACCGGAATAATGCGGACTGCGGTGGTCTTCTGATTTACCATGCCGATGGCGGATTCGTCTGCAATAATGCCTGCAATCGTTGTGGCAGGTGTATCTCCCGGAATCGCAATCATATCAAGACCAACCGAGCAAACACATGTCATTGCCTCCAGCTTCTCTATATTCAAGGCTCCCATGGCTACTGCATCGATCATTCCCTGATCCTCGCTGACCGGAATAAACGCGCCGCTTAAACCGCCTACATAGGAGGAGGCCATGACGCCGCCTTTTTTTACCTGGTCATTTAACAGGGCAAGGGCCGCCGTGGTACCTGGTGCGCCTACCCGTTCCAAACCGATCTCTTCCAGGATTTCAGCCACACTGTCGCCAANNGTGCAAGAGATAAATCAATAATTCCAAAAGGAACATTCAGCCTTTTTGACGCCTCCTGGGCAACCAGCTGGCCTACACGGGTTATCTTAAAGGCAGTTTTCTTAATCGTCTCGCAAAGAACCCCAAAATCCTTTCCTCTGGCTGCTTCTATGGCGGTCTTAACAACCCCCGGACCGCTGACACCCACATTAATGATGACATCTGCTTCCGTCACCCCGTGGAACGCTCCTG
>DJBG01000158.1 GCA_002429965.1 Hungatella sp. UBA5982 | reverse complement strand
TGCTATGACGATCAGGGCAAGGATAGCCGTCTAGCCACCTTTTTTTAATTTTCTTGTCATTTCCATCCTCCTAACTCCATCTGCGTTTCTCTATGGACTGCACGGTCAAGAATATCAGCAGGAATATGATGCTGATATAGTAAACCAGACCGNNCGAGGTACAGCACCGCGATGCAAAGGACTCCTGCTGTTTCTAAAAAAGCCGCAAGGGGACCATGACTTGTTACACGGTAGACAGCAAAAACAATTCCGGTCCAGAGGATCAAAAACCCTGCTGCAGAACCGATCGCCGATGTGGGCAAAAATCCTACAAGGCTGGGCCATAAAAGCAGCAAAAGGATGATTCCAAAGGTTCCCACCGCTGCGATGATCTGGCTTTCAGTTAAGGAAGAAATAAACATCCCCACGGCAATATAGACGCCTCCCAGCAGGAAAAAGGCCAGTATGGAAGCATAATCCGCCTTTAAATTCGCATTTCCGTTGAGCTTGATGATGAGAGGACAGATTCCGGAAAGCAGTACCGGAACAGCGTAGACAGTTATCATGGAAAGATATTTTCCAAGAACCATCTGCGTAACGGATACCGGGGAGGTGAGTAAAAGCTGGTCTGTTTTCGTCTTCCGGTCATCTGCAAAGCTTCTCATGGTAAGCACCGGAATGCCGATCATGATAATGGTCACCATACCGGACAGGGTATAGGAAAAATAGGGGTATCCGCTCATCATGTTATAGGCCATAAAGTAAATTCCTATGAACAGCACCATAAAAGCGATAAATACATAACCGGTCATGGACTGAAAATATGCCTTCAGTTCCCTTCTATAAATAGCTGCCATTATTCTTCATCCCCCTCTCCGTCTACATCCTCTTCCTTAAGATCCTCCTCTGAAGGCTCCTCTTCAAAATCATCTGCTTCAGGGCTTTCGCCTGTTTCTATAACCTCTGCGGCCCCTTCACCTGTCAGTTCAAGGAACACCTCTTCCAGAGACGCCCTTGTGACCTGCATGGAAAGAATGGGAAGTCTTTGGCCGGCAAACGCAAAGAAAATGGTTTCCCTGATATCCTCTCCATCTCCTTCCTCTTCTGTGCAGATACGGAAATTCACCCTGCTTATTCCTTCTTCTCCGCTCTCCTGTACCGATACATCGGCTGCCTGGGGAATGGTTTCCAGAATTTCAAGGATCTGTTCTGGATTTCCTTTCACCAAAAGTTCCATTCCGGCGGTTCCGGCCATCTGGCGTTCTAAATTTTCCGGCGTATCGCTGGCAATCAGCTTTCCCTTATTAATGATCATGATGTGATCACATACCGCGCTGACCTCGGAAAGGATATGGGAGCTTAAAATAACCGTATGCTTCTGCCCCAGCTTACGTATGGTATCCCGGATCTCGATGATCTGCTTAGGATCCAGTCCCACGGTAGGCTCATCTAAAATAATGACCGGGGGAAATCCTAAAACTGCCTGAGCCAGACCCACACGCTGCCTGTAGCCTTTTGATAAGTTGCGGATCAAACGGCCTTTTACATCTTCCAGTCTGGCAAGCTCCATGACCTGGTAAACAGCCTCATCTCTCTCTTTTTTCGGTATTTTCTTTAATTCCGCAGCAAACAGCAGCTGCTCTTCCACAGTCATATCCACATAAAGCGGAGGAAGCTCCGGCAGATAGCCAATGCACTTCTTTGCTTCCTCCCCATCTTCCAATATATTATGGCCGTTGATCAGCACATCACCTCCCGTAGCGCCGATGTACCCAGTCATAATGTTCATTGTCGTGGATTTTCCGGCTCCATTTGGCCCTAGAAATCCATATATCTGGCCATCGTTGATGGTAAAGCTCAAATGGTCCACAGCCAGATGGCCGCCGTAATCCTTTACCAGATTCCTGACTTCAATCAACTCTCTCTCCTCCTGTTCTTTCATGCATTTTGCATCTTTACTTAGGGTAAAAGGGAATTGTGAAAATTGTGTGATATATTTTTGTTAATTGTGTGATGAAAGTATGAAATATTTCGACAAACTTAAAAATAAAAAAGCCGTACACAGGAATGACTGCATTCCTGCATATGGCTCATGCTGCAAGAGTCAAACACCTCTCAGCTTGCTTCGGGGTATTTGATTTATCTTATAATAAAACATATACTGCTGAAGGATTCCGGCATATCCCTGATACCGCTCCAAGGGAAAGCCCTTAGGATAGTGAAGCTCTAAAATCTGCTTTACGTGGGTATCCACAGGAAAAGCCCCCACATGGTGAAGCCCGAACAGGCAGACGCAGTCTGCGACCTTTCTTCCGATCCCATACTGCTCCATCAGCATGCTGTGGGCGCTTTTATAATCCGTTTCTTTTAAGCGCAAAAGCCATTCCCTTCCCTCCGGCCCGCTGCAGATTTCTGCAATCGACAGGATGTATTTATCCCGGTAACCAAGGCCCAGGCCGGACAGTCCCTTTAGGCCTGCCGAGGAAAGGCTCTCCGGCCCCGGAAAGGCATTATAGTCTCTTTCAGTTTCTTTCCAGCTTCCGTCAGGAGACATAGTCAGACCCAGACCTTTCCTTTTGTCACCGAATTGCTTGCACAGTTCCTTAACACTGCCCGTAATGCGGGTGATATTATTATTCTGAGAGATCAAAAAGGTCACCAGCATTTCCCACAGATCCTGATGAAGGATCCGGACTCCCCAGCCCCATTCCATGGCTTCCCGAAGATAAGAATCCTCAGAATCCACTCGCCTTTTATAACCGCCGTAATCGGTCTGTAAGTCAAAATAGCCGGCCCACGTTTCTTTAAACTCCCTTTCCCCGCAGGAAAACAGGAAGCCGTCTTCTTCTTTCACTGCTTCCACGTATTCTCCCGCTGCCGCGATCATCCAGACCCCATTTTCGTCCTCTCGGCCTTCCATACGGAAGCACTGGCCGGACCTGGCAATCTGTTCGAAATCCATATCCTTTATCTGAATCCGGTACATAATAAGCGTTTCTCCATTTCATTGTAAAACCACAAAACTTTATGATTCCAGGCTATTTCTAGTTATCATTGATATGGGTCAAAAATTCTTTCAGCCGTTTCACATCTCCGTCCTCAAAACAGTACCCATCCATACCGCAGGCTCTTGCCCCCTCAATGTTCATGGGCAAGTCGTCAATAAAAAAGCATTCCTCCGGCTTTAAGTGGAACCGCTCAAACAAATGGCTGTACATTTCCTTTTGAGGCTTCAAACACTTTACTTCAGCGGAAAATAATATCCCGTCAAAATGTTCAATCCCTGGAATGATATTATAACACGTCAGCAGGCGGAGAGAAGCATTGGAGCAAAGATNNGAGATAGATGCCATATCCATTTTCCTTAAGCTGTCCTACCAGTTTTCCCATCTCTTCATCAGGCCACATATTGTATTCATGCCAGTGCTCCAGGCAAAGGGCGGCCATATCCCTGGCATGGGCGGTGTCCAGACGTGCCTGCATCTTCTTTAAAGCCTCTTCCTCTGAGATCAGCCCCATATCCAGAAACAGCCACTCCTGAGACTCAAAAACAGCGATTCTTACTGCCTTCCGCTCCGCCTCATCCTCAATAAAATGTCTGCAGACAATGTCTCCATCATAATGTACCAGCACTCTGCCCATGTCAAATACTATATTTTTAATCATTATTTTTCTCCTGTAATAATTCATTTTTCTTTTTAAACCAGAAATAATAGGGAACCTCATAAAGCAGCATACAGGCCCAGCCAGCCAGGCAGGCATAGGGAACGCCATTCATTCCCATGGACGGAACCAGCAGGATGACCAATGCCACCCGGACGGAAATCTGGATCAAGGTGGAGATCAGGGTGATGGACATATTTCCCATTCCCCGGAAAAATCCCTGGATCCCATTGGTAAAGGCAGGCAGCAGATAGAAAAAAGCCATGAGGGTCAAATATTCCGCCCCAATCCTTACCATGGTCCCATCCCCATTGGGCACAAATAATCTCATCACCGGTTCCTTCACCAGCAGGATGACAATGCATATGATCACCCAGTAACCTGCTTCTATGAAAAGCCCGGTCCGAAAGCCTTTCCTCACCCGTTCTCCGTTACCGGCTCCCCGGTTTTGGGCCACAAAGGTCATCATTCCGCTGGAAATGCTTTGTTCCGGAGTAAAAGCAAAATCATCCACCCGGTTCACCGCCTGAAACGCCGCTATGGTGCTGACGCCCAAAGGATTTATGACTCCCTGTATCAAAAGCTTGCCAATAGGCTGGCAGGATTGCTGCAATGCCGTGACCGCTCCCTGCTTTACCGTAAGTCCTAAAAGCTCCCGGTCCATACGGAATTCCTTTGGCTTAAGTTTAAGAAGAGGAACCTTCTTATATATGTAAGAAATGCACAGGATTGCAGAAACCGCCTCCGCAATGACAGTAGACAGTGCAGCCCCAAAAACTCCCATGTGAAACCCTGCCACAAATACCAGATCCAATAATGCGTTTAAAACCGAGGCCATAGCCAGGAAGCGGACCGGGGTTTTTGAATCGCCCACGCTCCGGAGGGCAGAGGCCACTCCATTGTAAAAAAAGGTAAAGGGCGTTCCTATTAATATAACCCTTAAATACACAGCTGCATCCTCCGTGATCTCATCCGGCACACGGAGAAGCCTTATGATCCCGCCGGACAAAAACAGCCCCAGGCATACAATGGCCAGAGAAAAATAAAGTCCAAACAAAAGGGTGGTGGCTATCTCCTGCTTTAGCTTCTCATGGCTTCCTGCGCCGAAGAACTCACTCATCAGCACCGAAGCCCCGATGCAGATTCCCGTAATCCCAAGGATCACAATGTTCATAACCGGGCCGGCCGCGCCAACTGCTGCCAGCGCCTCTTCCCCCGCAAACCGTCCTACCACTATGGAATCCACCGCATTATAGGTGAGCTGGAATAAATTTCCCAAAACCAGAGGAATGGAAAACCGTATCAGTTGAGAGGAAATGCTTCCTCTAGTCATATCCTTCATCATATCAGCCTGTCCTTTTGGCAGATCAATAGCTTCTCAGCTTGTCACTGTCATCGTCCTTTGTATTTTCCAGGCGTTTCACCACTACGTAGTAGCCTGCCTTGTCATTGACCTTTACATAGACCCGGTCGCCTACCTTATGCCCCATAACGGCCCTCCCCAAAGGGGATTCAGAGCTGATAAGGCCTTTTATGGAATTCCCGCGGACTGTTGTCACAAGCTTGTAGGTCTCTTCCTCGTCATCATCCTCAAAATACAGGTCAACCGTATTATAAAGCCCGACCTCATCATCCTTGGATTCATCGGTTATGATCTGGGCAGTCTTTATCATCTTCTCCAGATAACGGATCCTGCTTTCGTTCTGATTCTTGTCCTTTTTTGCGGCATGGTACTCAAAGTTTTCACTTAGATCTCCATGGGCTCTTGCCTCTTTTACCGCTTCCAGGGCTTCTTTCCGGACGACCAGCTTCCGGTGTACTATTTCTTCCTGCATTTTCTTAATATCATTCTCCGTTAATTTGTCAAACACGTTATCCCTTCCTTTTTCTGCATTCTCCTATAGGAACTGTCATTCTTTCTTTTGGGCAATCACCTCAATGCGTCCGGAAGCAGTCCCTACATGACGGTATGATCGAATGGAAAGTCCGCATTTTTCCGCCAGAGCATCTATGCCCCTGTCCGTCAGGCAGACCTCTGCCACCTCCCCCTTCCACATGGAAGCTCCCTTTTTTTCCAGATTTTTAATGGATTTATCCAGATCCGGCCCATCAAACCAGAGAATCCCGTCATCTGCCAGGTACTCCGCCGCCTGAGCCAGGATCAGCTTCATATCCTGAGTGCGTGGGATCCGGTCAATGAGGACGATCCGGTATGCTTCCTCACTGCCTTCTAACCGGTCTCCGGCTTCTTCCAGAGACATGGCCTCAGGATCATACCCGGCCTTTCTGGCTTCTTTATATAATGGGCTTTTCTCTTCTCCAATAAACAGCATGGTTCCTTCCGCCGCAAATACACCAATATCTGCTAAAAGCTGTTCACATCTTGCCTTTGTGCGGCGGGAGCCCTTCTTTCCGTTTACAAACCGGCTTTCTTCCTTTGTAAGATAATAATTTCCGCACTCCCTGCACTTCATAAAGACCCGGACCGGCTCCAGCACGTATTGATCCGTCTCCTCGTCTTCCATATAGAGCACTGCTCCATAATGGGGGACGCCTTTTCCTGAGCAGACGGGACACCGTTCTATTTCTGCTGTCATTAAGTTCCGAAGCTCCTTTAACGTTGAAAAATACCAGCGGTACAGCCTGTTTTTAAATTCCTGGTCATAAACAAACAGCCAGTTCTTTATGACTTCCGCCATCCATTTCGTTTCATGGATCACGGTTTTATCTGCCTTAAATACTCTTAAATTATCCTCCAAAGTGAAAAGCCCTGTAACAGTATCCTCTTTCAGCCGTTCATTTTCCTCATAGGCCATAAGGTGTTCAATTCCTTCCACAACACTGCCGCATAAATTGACCATTACCAACAGCTGATTCATTCTGCCTGTTGTCATATCATTTCCTTTCTTTCAGTTGCCTGTCTTGTCCATGCATACTCTTTTATATTAGCATTTTTAAGGGGTGAAAAGCAAGATGCAATCAGGAAAACCGAAAATCAGTACATGGAAACCGCCTGGCATGGTTCCCATGTACTGATTTTACTGAAACAATATAAAGCCTATGAAAGCAACTTATCTTAAGTAATATTTCTGCTGAATAAATCAGTTTCTTCCAACAGGCTTTCAATGCTGTCCAGGTTTAGGCGGTGCAGCAGCTCGATCACATATGGATTCTCAGCCGGATGCGCATAAGTCGCCTTTTCTCCATAATCATTGACCAGCTCCGTTCCCTGATCCACTCCCAAAATGGATCTTGGTCCGCCGACGCAGCCGCCCACACAGCCCATGCCTTCATAAAAATTTGCCTCGATCTTTCCTTCCATGATATCCTGGATCATCTTCCGGCACGCAGGCACTCCATCCGCCTGTTTGGTGCGGATCTCTGTTTTTTTATTGGGATTAATGGCTCTTACCGTACTCTCGACCGCTTCGCTGACTCCGCCCTTTCTGGCGTAAATCCTTCCGGCTCTTGAGGAATGGTCCTTTTCACTCTCTTCCAAAACAGCCGGATCGATTCCAAGGGCATCAAAGATATTCTTTACCTCCTGGAATGTGAGCACATAGTCAACCGCACCCGCCAGATCCTTTTCCCGGGCTTCCGCCTTCTTGGCAAGACATGGTCCGATGAATACGGTCATAGCATCAGGATGAAGCGCTTTTACCACTCTTGCGCAGGCAACCATGGGTGATACCGAGCCAGGAACATGAGGAACCAGCTGGTGATAGACTTTACGGATCATGCCGATCCACATGGGACAGCAGCAGCTTGTCAGCTGGTAATCATTGATATCATTGATATTTTTATCAAATTCGAGAGCTTCTTTTAATGTAAGGATGTCCGCAAACAGGGCAACCTCCAGCATTCCGTCAAACCCAACTGCTTTTAATGCCGATCTTAACTTTCCAGGAGTGACCTCCTTTGAAAACTGGCCTAAAAATGCGGGAGCTATCATTGCATATACCAGTCCCTTGGAGCTTCTTATCGCTTTTAAAGCCGGGATAATATCCGTACTGGCTGTCAGTTTTTCCGGTGCGCAGCCTTCAATGCAATCTTCACAGCCCAGACATAGCTCCGGATCAACAGTGACCCCATCCTTATCGATTCCCAATGCCCCGAAAGGACAGCGCTTTAAGCATTCCTCCCGTTCCTCTTTGGAACAGGTGCAGGTTCCGGTACGGATCACCACCGGATGCTTCGTCGGATTCAAAAGGCAATCCAGATGATGAGGATCATATGAAGTTTCTAAGTCCTTCACCGGATCCGAATCATTATTTAATACGGACTTCACCAAACTTTCATACAACTGCTTAAATGTCTGCATAAGATACCTCCCGCAAGTACGTTTTGATTTTCTTTGTAGTACTGTGATTTTTGTCGGTTCTGTGATTTTATTATAGCTATTATTATAATACTTTTTCTTCTTCCTTACCATACCATTCATGGGGAAGATGACAATTTCAGGAAAATTCTGGCTGGATCAAATGAATCATTGTTACATATCCTTGTCATTATGCTTTATTCTCTCTCCCTGTCTGTTATTTATAACATGATTTTCCGAATTATTATTTATGGTTGGAAACCAATCATTTACAATTTCTGTTAGTCATTTCATGGTACTATGGAGTCAGCCTGTTAATATCTCTTGGAAACAGGGTAGAAAGACGTACATTCTCCTGTCCAAGAAGCTTACTTGTAAAACGTTCCAGGCCCAGACCCAGTCCACCATGAGGCGGCATCCCATATTTATGCATCATAAGATAGCTTTCAAATAATTCTGTATTCATCCCTCTTCGTTCCATTTTCTGAGTCTGATCTTCATACCCATGAATTCTCTGACCGCCTGTCGTTATTTCCAGTCCCCGGAATAAAAGGTCAAAGCTTAATGTTTCCTCTTTATTCTCCACGCTATCCATCGCATAAAAAGGTCTCTTTTGGCTTGGATAATGAGTTACAAATACAAATTCACTCCCTGTCTTCTGCTTAATCAGCTCATAAAGCAGTTTTTCTTCTTCCGGCTCAAAATCATCAAAATCCTTGATGGGTCTATTATATTCCATTGAAATCAATTCTTTTGCTTCCTTAAATTTAATTGCCGGAATTTCTTTGATTACGGGCATGTTCACTTTTAACAGTTTTATTTCATCTTCATATTGTTTATTCAAATACTCCATTACATGTTTTAACATCATCGTTTCCATCTGCATAATATCTTCAAAGCTGTCAATGTACCCCATTTCAAAATCTACGCTGGTATATTCATTCAGATGCCTGGAGGTATCATGTTTNNCAAAAACGCCTACCATCATCTGCTTGTAAAATTGCGGGCTTTGAGCTAAATATGCCTCTCTGTCAAAATAGTCTATACGGAAAATATTTGCTCCGCCTTCGGCACCTGCATAAACGATTTTAGGCGTACGGATTTCCGTAAATTTTTCCTTTTTTAAGAACTCACGTATTCCATAGGTGATTCCCTCCTGAAGCTTAAAAATACCCCGTTCTCTTTCGTTACGAAGTGTAACCGGCCTGAAATTAAGCAGAGTTTCCATAGAAGTATCTACACATTTATTATTTATTACAACTGGGCTCGGCTCTTTCGGTTTTGATAATACCTCTATCTCAATCATCGAAAGGTCATAGCCTGTTTTGGATCTCTCTTCCCCTTTGACACAGGCAGTTACTATGACACTGCTCTCTTCCTTTATTTCATCAAGAGAAAATAGAGAAATTTCCTTTGAATAAATGCACTGGACTACTTTCCTTTTTGTTCTCAATAGTACAAAAGCAAAATCGCTCATTTTCCTGATTTTATAGATGCTGCCATGAATCCTTATGGTTTCTCCGATATGGTTTATCAACTCCTCCGCTTCAACGGTCATCTCTTTGATCTCTCCAATGATACTCTTCATTGTTTATTCCTCCTGAATTATAATTATTTGATTTTCATTGCTATCTAATATATCCATGAGGACATCATCAATATGTCCCATACGATCACAACCTTTCCCTTTCCCGCATGGGTAAAAAAATAGAACCACACGGGCAAATTAAATTTACCAATGTGGTCCCTAAAAAATTCTATCCACACAGGCGCAACGCTTTAAGCGCTTGCACCTGCGGTTCGTCACAGATACAAGCGCTATCAATCGTCGTCCCAATTCAACTTTTTAAGAAGTTGATGCTGATTCATAATAGCTGCCTCCATTTATAATTTGATTCAGGTTATCATAATGAGCTTGTTTTGTCAAATAAAATATTCAATGGTATCTGCCGGTTTCTTCTGCGTCACACTGTTAAAAATGATAACAGCCTCTCTTGTTTCCTTGGGTCCAAGGGCATAAGTGCCTTTTCCGGTGTCATTAAACATTTCCCATGGCACGCACCGGTTCCTATGGTAAGGCATATCTGTGATCAGCTCCAAACCCTTTTGCTTAAAAGGCTTCTTTCTAAAATAAGGATCAAACAAATAAACGTTCTGACCATCGGCACCTGTCAGCAATACATAGTGCCAGCAGCCATACATCACCCGTGCCACCACAACACCGCCCTGCTGCAGACCATATATGACCTTACTGTTTTCCCCTATAAACACTTCGTCTCCCGTCAGATAATCGCTTTGAACAGGAAATTTTTTCATCTTGCCGAATTGGTTGATCCAGTTGCTAAAAAACATCATCGCCATACGCGAGGTTCCGTTTTTCCCAAACTCCCCCTTCGCATTATAGGAATCGAGACAAAAAAGCATAATATGTTTGATGATATCCGGCGGAATCTGATCTCTGGTGAAGAGAAAGCTCATTGCATTAAGTAATGTGGTCGGGCCGCAGTCATATTCCGTGATCTGATAGTTTAGTGGATTTTTCATATTATATTCACTTCCTTGTCCTTAAGCGTATTTTATACCTGTCTTTAATAATACTCATTGTCATTCCAGGCATCAAACAATCTCTTCAAAAGTATGCCATCCGCATTTCTTTCTTATAAACATTATTTGTATCATTTAAAGATGATGTTGTCAATATATTTGCAACCGTATTATTACTTGCCTCTGTCATCTCCACCTTACTTCATACTTGTAATGTTACAGGAGAAGTATCATAATGACAGAAATTTGCGCCGAGATGTCTGCTCTTTTATTCTTCCAGCACAGTCACGATTCTATTCTGGCAGAAAATATGATAAAATAGCTCACTTATAACATTGTACCGCTGGATTTATCCGTAATAACATAAACATAATGGCATGATATTAATTAATAAGGAAAGGAAACGTTATGGTAGTGTAAGGCTTCCTGCAATTCGCAGACAATCCTTAAGTCTTTGATAGCTTTTATGAGAGCTTAAGTTAAAAGTTTATATTTTACCAATTTCCACCACCACTTTACATCGCAGTCCAGTAGCAACCGGATCATCAAACCAAAGAGTATAGACCTGTAAGACATTTGTATCTATTAATTGATTAAGACCACTAAGATTCTCAATAACGTAGATTCCATGCTTCTCCAGCATTCTGTCAGCAGGCTCATGCTCTTTTCCATGGCGTATTCCTGAACAGTCTATTCCCAAAAAGCGAATTGGCTGATTTGAAAGCCACTGGATCAACTCTTTAGATAACTGCGGATGTTCCCGAAAATAATCAGGTGTACCATACTTTTCTTTTTCACTTCGGCCAGTGCGTATTAGAAGAAATGCATTTTCTGGTATATTTAAATTCTCAATATCCGAAAGTGAAATCTCTCGGTTTTCTGCAATATCTGATACATCCCAAAGAACGCCTGGGCAAGTCATGTAATCGAGTGGGATAACACTTTTCTCATAGGTATCTAAATGCGTACCCACATGTCCTGTGGCTAAATGACGGTTTTCCTGTGCAGAGAGCCATTGCTCCATTAAACGCAGATCCACTTGTGTTGTTAAGTCATATTTCATTGTGATTCCTCCTGTATTTTTGCTTGCAGATAGTTATTAAATTTTTGCAGAAAGTCAAGTATTACTTCTTGCTCCTTTATGGGAACAGAATATAAAAAGGCAATATCTCGCTCTTCCCATTTTGTATGAGCAACTTCATGTTCCTTATATAGAACCTTTCCTATAGAGGTCAACCGATAGTAAATTTCTTTTTTATTATCAGGAAGAACATAACGTTCTATAAGACCATCCTGCAGCAATCGCTTCGCCAGCCTGGTAACAGCCCCCCGGGTCATTGAGAGAATCGCAGCGAGCTGCACTCCATTTGGGTGATCAAGCTTTCCGATCGCTTCAATACAATGCAATTCTGAATTACTATATCGTGAGTTTAAGCCACTATTTATAAGATTGCTAAGTATGTCTTGATTGTTATAAAGCTGCGTAAATTGTTGAAGTATCTTTTGCTCCATTTAATATCTCCTTTTTGTTTCCTGGTAAGCAATAATATAATAGCATGTCAAAATATTGTTGTCAAGTCAACAAAAAGAAAAATAACACGTTATTGAATAGCGTTTTGCGGTTGTTATGATGAATGTACGAATGGATGCGTTCGATAAGAATGAATGATTGATTGAAGAAAGAACCCGATTGTGAAAATAGCTTTTCAATGTTTCCATACTGACCCTTTTAACTAAAAATGAGCTGGATTTTGATTACGCTTCATTTTATCAACGTAATCTTAATCCAGCCCATTTTAATCTTAAATCAACCTTAAACGACTTATCAGAAGGTAGATGTATCTCAAATCCCCATCTCATCCTTTACGCATTTAAAGCATTCTACTGCAAAATCCAAATCCTCCCTGGTATGGGCAGCGGATATCTGTGTACGGATTCTTGCCTTTCCTTTTGGTACCACCGGATAGCAGAAGCCGATGACGTATACTCCACGTTCCAGCATCCTTGCTGCAAATTCCACGGCCGTCTTTGCATCATACAGCATAATCGCCACAATCGGATGATCACTCTCTATAATATNNTACACGACGCTCTTCCGATCTTAATATCAAATCCCACCTCTTTTATCTTCCCTCTGAAATAACGGGTATTTTCATGAACGCGGTCCCTGTACTCCGTGCTCCGCTCCAGAATTTCAAAGGTCTTTAAGGCCCCGCCGGCGATTGCAGGTGCTACGGTATTGGAAAACAGATATGGTCTGCTCTTCTGGCGGAGCAAATCCACGATTTCCTGCCTGGCGCTGGTATATCCGCCGCTGGCTCCACCCAGGGCCTTGCCCAGTGTACCGGTGATGATATCCACCCGGCCCATGACGCCGCAGTGCTCGGGTGTGCCTTTGCCAAGCCTTCCCATAAATCCTACCGCATGGCTGTCATCAACCATAACCAGCGCGTCGTACTTGTCAGCCAGATCACAGACGGCTTCTAAATCTGCCACAATGCCGTCCATGGAAAATACACCGTCTGTGGCAATCAGACGTATCCTGGCATCCTGGGAATCCTTTAAGCACTGTTCTAACTCCTCCATATTATTATTGGCATAACGAAAGCGCTTTGCCCTGCATAAACGCACGCCGTCGATGATGCTGGCATGATTTAACGCATCGCTGATCACCGCATCTTCCTCCGTCAGCAGTGTCTCAAATAAGCCTCCGTTGGCATCGAAGCAGGAGGAGTACAAAATCGTATCATCCATGCCCAGGAAGGAAGAGATTTTTGCTTCCAGTTCTTTGTGTATCCCCTGGGTTCCGCAGATGAAACGTACGGAAGACAAGCCGTATCCCCATGTATCATAAGTGGCTTTGGCCGCCTCTATAATCTCCTGGTTGTCAGAAAGTCCAAGATAATTGTTGGCACACATATTGATGACATTTTCTGTCTTCGTAGTATTGATTCTGCTCCTCTGGGGAGTTGTGATAATGCGCTCCTCCTTGTAAGTTCCGTCTCCCTTGGCCTGCTCTACCGCTTCTTTAAAATAGTTTAATGCTTTTTTCAACATATAACTTCTCTCCTATCGTTTTTTTCCAAGTCCGGCTGAATAACCTCACCCTTGTCAATTCGTTCTTCCCTTCCTCTTTCAGACCTTCGTCCAGTCCAGAACAACCTTTCCGCACTGTCCGCTGTTCATTACGTCAAAGCCCTTCTGGAACTCCCGGAAATCGAATTTGTGGGTGATTATCTTCTCTATCTCAAGACCGCTGTTTAACATGGCCATCATCTTGTACCAGGTTTCAAACATTTCTCTTCCATAAATTCCCTTTAACTGCAGACAGTTAATCACGATCTTATTCCATGGCACCACGGTATCGCTTCCCTGAAGTCCCAGAACCGCAATCTTGCCGCCGTTGTACATATGGTCAATCATTGAATTAAACGCCTGACCACTGCCGGACATCTCAAGTCCGATATCAAAACCTTCCTCGATATGAAGCTCCCGCATCTTATCTTCTAAGCTCTCCCTGGCTACATTGACAGTATGGGCATCGCAGATTTCCCGGACCAGGTTCAGCCGGTAATCATTGACATCCGTGATCACCACATGTTTGGCTCCCACATGGCGGCAAATCGCCGCAGCCATGATTCCGATAGGACCGGCTCCTGTGATCAGCACATCCTCTCCCACCATATCAAAGGATAAAGCGGTATGTACCGCATTGCCCAACGGATCAAAGGATGAGCATAATTCCTGGGGAATTCCCGGCTCACAGACGATGACATTGGTCTGTGGAATCACCAGATACTGTGCAAATGCTCCGTCACGGTTTACCCCTACGCCGACGGTATTTTTGCAGAGATGTCGTTTTCCTGCTTTACAGTTACGGCAGTGCCCACATACGATATGGCCCTCACCTGATACGATATCGCCGATTTTAAATTCCTTCACCAGGCTGCCCATCTCCACGATTTCACCAACAAATTCGTGTCCGATGGTCATCGGCGGTTTTATCGTTTCCTGAGACCACTTATCCCAGTTATAGATATGTAAATCCGTACCGCAGATTGATGTGTAGTGAATCTTTATCTTCACATCATTTTCCCCCGTAACGGGAATGGGTACCTCTCTGAGCGCCAGACCACTCGCCGCCTGTTCTTTTACAATTGCATACATCATTCTTTCTTTCATTGTAAACCTCCACCTTTCTTATTACTTTATATGTCTTTGTGAGACGAAAAATGTCTTTTATACGCAGACACTTTCCCTTTTAATGTCTCCCCCTCAGGGACATAATAACATGAATGCAGGTAGATTGCAATCCCTTTTTCTTATGATTTCCGTTAGGAAATTTAGGGTGAAACAACGAAAGACCATGACCATTTAGTTGGAGGTTATTACGAAAAAAACTTCGCCTGCAGGACCTCCCCATGCCGAGCAAACAAAAAAAAGAGACGGCTTCCAAAATGGAAATACTCCAATCTCTTTATCATCTAATTTCATAAATTCCAACGCATCCGAATTGTTTTCAAATTTACTATTTGTAAAAACCTGATACAACGATATTTCATCCATAAATAGTCCAATGTACCAAACGGAGCTAATCCTTCTATGTTACTTTTAGGATAACCCATATAAAATCGCTCCTTTACAAACCACGCAGTGCGTGGTATATTTATCTTAGAAAAGGAACAACCGCCCACAAGGGGTTGACCGATTATATGAGAAGCAAAGCCACCCTTAACCGTCCAAAGTTTATAGGGTGGTTTTTGCTATGTATAGCTACTTACAAAACGTAAAAACGAATGTAAGTAATGCCAAAAGGAATAGACCAAAGGTCATTAAATCCTTAAAATCAAAATGATTTTTCATAGGCATCACCCCCATTCTTTTAGAATGAGGTCAACACACCCTGTAACACGATTGTCCTTGTGCTCATCCTATCATAATCAGCGTCTTCATACAATCTACATTTTTGCTATTTCAATTTTTATCGCCTATTTCACATACCCTTTCTATTTGCCAGTTATGTGTTAGCTACTTGTCAGTTACGAAGAAGATTTGATACATTTTCAAGCTATTTCATTATTGTTGAAAATATAAAAAACCCTTGAAAATATCGCATTTTCAAGGGTTCTACTATTTCTCTTATTAAATTTCTTATTATCTCTTTGAGAACTGTGGAGCACGACGAGCTGCCTTTAAGCCGTACTTCTTTCTTTCTTTCATTCTTGGATCTCTTGTTAAGAAGCCTGCCTTCTTAAGAATCGGGCGATACTCTGCATCTGCCTGAAGCAATGCTCTTGAGATACCGTGTCTGATCGCGCCGGCCTGTCCAGTAAATCCACCGCCGTGAACGTTTACAAGAACGTCAAACTTATCAACTGTCTCTGTAGCAACTAACGGCTGACGAACAACAAGCTTTAATGTTTCAAGACCCAAATACTGGTCAATATCTCTCTTATTGATGGTTACCTTACCTGTACCTGGTACTAAATATACTCTAGCGATAGACTTTTTTCTTCTACCTGTTCCGTAAAATTTTGCATTAGCCATGATAACTTCCTCCTTTCAGCACCTCTGATTAAAATTTGAATTCTAAAACTTCTGGTTTCTGAGCTGCATGACTATGCTCTGCACCTGCATATGCGTGAAGTTTTGTTATCATACTTCTTCCTAAAGGTCCCTTTGGAAGCATACCCTTAACAGCCAGTTCAATAACTCTTTCAGGCTTCTTAGCCATCATTTCTCTTAAAGTTGTTTCCTTCATACCACCGACATATTCAGAGTGGTTGTAGTAGATCTTCTGATCTAATTTCTTACCGGTTACGGTAATCTTATCTGCATTTACAACGATCACATAATCGCCGCAATCCATATGCGGTGTGTAGATCGGTTTATTTTTACCTCTTAATACTTTAGCTACTTCTGAAGCCAAACGTCCTAATGTATATCCTGTAGCGTCAACTACGTACCATTTTCTTTCAATTGTTGCTGGACTAGCCATAAAAGTCTTCATTGGACTACCTCCTGTAAATTATGGTGTTTTTAAGCATAACTATATTACAAAATGCTCACTCCGGGGCTTTGGCTGAACATTTTCGTCTAACGTCACAGTTATACATTATATTACATTCAGCCGGATGTGTCAACCTCTTTTCCCATAATACATGAAGAAATACGCTATGCGAGCCTCTTCATGTTGCTGCGGCAGTTGCCAAATAGATATGCAAGCACATTCACTTCGCTCGTTGCAGCACAAATCAAAATTTTTCGGCTTATTTTTGCGTTATGCACCACTCCTGGTTCTCAGGATCAGCCTGAAAAATATAAAATCCATAGGGCTTTCCTAAAATGATCCTTCCGTCCTTCTCCTCGTCCCGTACAAAAATGGTTTTAGCACCGTTTTGCACCGCCTGATGGACCACACGTATCAAAAGCCTTTGAAAGTCCTCTTCCCTGCACCGGTGAATATGAAGCCAGGCTTTTCCTTCCGAAACAATCTTATCCTGAAAAAGAGTATAGCTCCATTCCTTATTCTCTCCCTGGATCTGTTTCTTAAGTGACCTTTCATAATCAAGGCTTACCAGAGTAAGTCCTTTTGCCGCAGCCTTTGGCCCGGCCACCTTCCGGTCCCTGGCATCGAGGATTTCTTCCACATGAGCCGGCGGATACGCTCCCATGCCGACCTTCATTAGCGTCCCGGCGATGATCCGTACCATGTTGTACAGGAAACCGCTTCCCTTGATGCGGATTGTAATGAGATCCCCGCTCTTTTCGATGTCCAGGCTATAAATGGTACGTACGGTTTCTTCCGCCTGTCCACGGGCCGTACAGAAGCTTTTAAAATCATGTTCTCCCACCAGGTAAGCCCCGCCTTCCCGCATTTGTTCCACATCAAGGGGAATGTAACAGAAATAACTGTAAAGCCTCATGGTAGGTACTTCGATTTTCCTGTTCATGATTTTATATTCATAGGTTTTAACACAGTTTTGCTTTCTCGGATGATAATCCGGCGCTACCTCCTCAGACTGCAGGATCCGGATATCATCCGGCAGCCTCTGGTTTAAGGCAAAGCTTATTTTGTCGGCAGGCATCCGGTTTTCCGTATCAAAAACCGCCACATTTCCCTCAGAGTGAACCCCGGAATCGGTTCTGCTTGCCCCGATTACGGTTATAGGCTCCTTTAAAAGACAAGTCAGCTCCTTATTAAGAACTTCTTCAATGGTGATTCCGTTATTCTGGATCTGCCAGCCACAGTAATTGGTTCCGTCATAGGCCGCAATCATTTTAACCCGTTTCATACATCCTCCTATATTATGGGAACCTTATCCCATGATTCGAAGTCCTGCGATAGCGGCCAGATATACCAGAAACACCAGATAGGCGATCCCGTCCTGTTTTCCATACCGGAGCGGCTTCATTTTAGTTCTTCCCTCCCCGCCCCGGTAGCATCTGGCTTCCATAGCCATTGCCAGATCCGTTGCGCGGCGGAATGCAGAGATAAATAAGGGAACCAGAAGGGGAATCATATTTTTTGCTTTCTGGATCAGATTTCCTGTTTCAAAATCAGCACCCCTTGCCATCTGTGCCTTCATGATCTTATCAGTTTCTTCTACAAGGATGGGAATGAATCTTAAGGCAATGGACATCATCATAGATACCTCATGGACCGGAACTCCCACTTTCTTTAAAAATCCCAGACTCTTTTCCAGGCCATCGGTCAGCTGGTTTGGTGTGGTGGTAAGGGTCATGATGGAAGAGCCAACCACCAGGTAAATGAGCCGGCCTCCCATGAGGCCCGCCGTTTTCACACCTTCCTTTGTCAATTTCAAAAATCCCAGCTGGAAGATCGGCTCTCCCGGAGTCAGGAACAGATTAAAGCTGACACTGATGAGCAAGAGAAACACAATCGCCTTTAACCCGCGTACCATGAACTTAAAAGGAACCTGACTTAATCGGATCGCTGCGATAAGAAAAAAAGTAGCGATCAAATACGCCCATATATCATTTGCAATAAAAAGGGATATGATGAAAACCATAGTCCCAAACAGCTTTGTCCGGGGATCCAGCCTGTGCAGCTTTGAGTCCACCGGATAATACTGCCCTAATGTAATATCTTTCAGCATAATATCTCCCGACCTATTTTCCAAGAAGCCGTAAAATTTCGTCTCTGGCTTCTTCTACGGTTGTAATGTTATCATCAACAGGGACTCCGTGATCCCGCAGCGAATGGACCACATAGGTGATCTGAGGCGCCGCAAGGCCGATGGCTTCCAGCTCCTTATAGTGCTTGAATACTTCCTTCGGAGTATCATCAAACACCTTTTCCCCGTGATTCATAACCAGAATCCGATCCACATACCGGGCGATGTCCTCCATGCTGTGAGAAACCAGAATAATGGTCATATTCCTCTCCTTGTGAAGCCGCTCAATCTGGTCTAAGATCTCGTCCCTTCCCCTTGGGTCAAGGCCTGCAGTAGGCTCATCCAGTATGAGCACCTCCGGCTTCATGGCCAGTACACCTGCGATGGCTACCCGCCTTTTCTGTCCGCCGGAAAGCTCAAAGGGCGAACGGGCATAAAAGCTTTCATCAAGCCCTACCATGGTGAGTGCTTCCCTTGCCCGCGTCTCGGCATCCTTCCTTGAAAGCCCCTGATTCTTTGGCCCGAAGCAAACATCCGTAAACACATTGATCTCAAAAAGCTGATGCTCCGGATACTGGAATACAAGCCCTACCTTACTTCTTAAGGCCCGCAAATTGTATCCTTCCTCATAAATGTTTCTTCCATTATAACAGATGGTGCCGTCAGTGGCTTTCATCAATCCGTTCAAATGCTGGATCAGGGTAGATTTCCCGGAACCTGTGTGTCCGATAAGGCCAACAAATTCCCCATCGTTTATTTCCAGATCCACATCCTTTAACGCACGCTGCTCAAAGGCTGTTCCAGGCCCGTAAACATAACTCAAATGCTCTGCTTTAATTGCCATCTTTTGCTCCATTCCCCAGAGTTACCTTTCCAGGAAAACGCTCTGCGAACTCTGGCAGAAGATTTTCCATCAGTTCTTCCAGTGTCAGTATCCCATCCGGTAAGTCCACGCCATTCTTCTGAAGCTCATAGGCCAGCTCTGTTACCTGGGGAACATCCAGGCGGTAGGATTTAAGCTCCTCAACCCTTGAAAAGATCTCTTTTGGAGTTCCGTCCATGACCACCTTACCGTTGTCCATGACAATGACCCGGTCCGCGTCTATGACCTCTTCCATATAGTGGGTGATCAGAAGGACCGTAATTCCTTCCTTCCTGTTTAATTCCCTGACCGTTTTCACAACTTCCTTCCGTCCGTTAGGATCCAGCATGGCCGTAGGCTCGTCTAAGACAATGCACTGAGGCCGCATTGCCATAACGCCGGCAATGGCAACCCTTTGCTTCTGGCCTCCGGACAGCCTGTTCGGGGATTTTAAGCGAAATGCAGCCATTCCAACACTCTCCAGGCTCTCATTCACCCGCTTCCATATCTCCTCCGTAGGAACGCCCAGGTTTTCAGGGCCAAACCCCACATCTTCCTCCACGATATTTCCGATGATCTGATTATCAGGGTTCTGGAATACCATTCCGGTCCTTTTCCGTACTTCCCACAAATTTTCTTCCACAGAAGTGTCCATTCCCTGAATCCACACAGTCCCATCCGTTGGAAGCAGGATCGCATCCAGATGCTTTGCAAAGGTAGACTTACCGGAACCGTTATGTCCAAGAATGGCTACAAACTGCCCTGCCTTAATATCCAGACTGACGCCGTCAATGGCACGTTTAATCTCTTCAATATTTTCTTCCTCATCTCTTCTGATATAGTCATATATCAGCTTTGAAGTTTTTATTATTCCCATAGCAGACCTTTCTCTGATAAATTCAAACAATCATATGCCACATAATTTTAGATGAATATTTCATAACAGTCAAGCATCGGCGCAAATCTTTTGCAAATTCATGGGTACGGCAAGGCAGTAAAATGGAGTAGTTGCGGAAGTTCAAGGTTGGTTTGGTGGATTGCTAGATAATTTCTTTAGGAATTATCTTTGCAGGCTTGATCATCATATTCGTCGGATGGCGGACCTGGAAAACTCTTATTCCTGTAGGGTTAGGGATTTTGGTACAGCTAGCTGGCTGCATGACTTTTGCGGTGTTCCATCCCTTAAGTATGTCAGATGTGCAAGAGCAGGGAATAAATAAGCCCGTAAAGCACTATACATTAGGAGCATGGCTGCTTTTCCCGATTCCTGTGTGTGCATTCGTGTTCGGAGCCTTTCATTTTTATCCTCACCCCTATAATTCTTTTACACCGTATATTTTATCTTTTACCATATATCTTACGCTGGCAATAACCGCGACAATTATCATTCAAAGGAACATGAAGTAAAATACAATAGAGGTAAAAAAAGACACAGATGCAGCCATCTGTGCCTTTTTTATTACGGAACCCAAAGTCCGGAAGCATCAATGTGGTAAATACCGTCGACCTTCGTATTCACCGCCAGGCTGCGGTCATTATAGAGATAATACCACTTTCCAGGCTGAGGCTGGATCCAGCCGATAGCCATGTCTCCGTCAGCGTTTAAATAATACCACTTTCCGTTTATCTGCTGCCAGCCGGTCATCATCTGGGCGTTAGCTCCCATATAATACCATTTGTCGCCTATTAACTGCCAGCCTGCAACTGCGTAGCCATCTTTGTTAAAATAATACCATTTTCCGCTGACCATCTTCCATTGGCTGACAACGTAATTACCGTCCTCACCCCTGTACTTTTTTCCATTCTGATACTCTGCCCAGGTTCCCGAAGTATCTCCCAGTTCCTGAACCACAGAATCATCGGAGGTAGTCACTTCTCCTTCTTTTAGATAATCTTCCTCAGAAGAATCTTTTAGGATTGCCTTTACGGTATAGTAATATTTATAACCTCCATCCATATATTGCAAAAGGTCCACAGAAGTAGTTGAGGTGGTCAGGCTTTTGATCCAGATGCCGCCTTCCTTATAGAGGACCACCTGATACCTGGATGCAAAAGGAACCTTTTTCCAGGAAGCCTTCGTCTTTGCACTGTCGCTCCAACCTGCCTTTTCCGGGCTTTCAAGCATTGCTACCGGAACGTAGGAAACCTTTATTTCGGTTTCACCGTCTTCTGCGTTTACTGAAACCAGGCTTCCACCATAAATCGTGCAATCAGATCTGGTAAACGTGCCGTTCACTGTTATGGTGCCGGTGATCTTCTTACCGGGAACCCAATCGTCTGCCTCCTCCTTGCTCCATTTCGGACTTACCTCAGAATAGTTGACAGTTACATCAGGAACCTGTATTCCTGCCGTCCAACTGCTCTTACTCCCATGATCCAGGCGGATCTTCAAGCTTCCGGAAGCCGGGACCGTCATCCCTGTTCCCAGAACCATAAAGGCGCATAAAAGCACCAGCCACTTCCATNNATCCATTTCATTGATATCTACTTCCTTTCCTGCTATTACTTGCGCCAGATACCGTTGCCATCTACCGGAAAACCACTGATCGTGGTATTGACAGCTTTTGAGCCTTCACCTGGATAGAAGTAGTACCAGTTTCCGTCTACCTGCTTCCAGCCTTCCTGCATGGCTCCGGTGGAATCCGTATAATACCATTTATTATTGTAATTGATCCAGCCAATGCTCATGGCCCCCTCTACTCCGCTTGTAGTAGATGGATTTAGATAATACCATTTGTTATTAGAAACAACCCAGCCGGTTGTCATCGTACCATCGCTGTTTATGAAATACCATACATTATTTCTCTGCTGCCAGCCAGTCACCATACCGCCGTTGGCATCAAATAAATACCACTTATTATTGATCTTAGCCCAGTTGTTCTTTTGATAGGTTCCATCAGGATATCGGTAATACCAGACGTTTCCGGTCTTAATCCATCCAACCTGCCCGTTTGCTGCAGTGTTGTCATCCTGGCCGCTTCCATCTGATACCTTTTCCTGGGGCAGATATACTTCGTCAGATTCTGTCCAGTCACTGTTCTTCCCATACTTCTGCTCGCTTTCCGTATAAGGTACGGTACGGACTTTAAAGCTATAGGTTCCCGCTTTTGTCATATAAGGATAGAAATTGTACGTGGTGGCCTTTAGCTTCTCCACCTTCTTTACCACATTGCTTCCCCGGTACAAATAAACATCATAGGCGCCTGAAGTATTATCTACAGAGCTCCACTTGGCATTGCCATATCCGGACTCTCTCCAATAAGCATCCTCCGGTGAATCATAAGTGCCCTTTATGGGCTTAAAAGTAAATGTGACATACAGAGTGTCCGACCCTGAACGGCTGGCAGAAACATAGGTTCCTCCCTTAATGGATACGTTGCTGGACTGATACCCGCCCTTAAAAGCATAATCATCGGAGTTTGTCGCTCTTAAAGTCACCTTCATCTTAGGTTCGGAACCAACCTTCATTTCCTTGCTGTCAGATGTGACCCAGTCTAAATCCGTCACTTCGTATCTGTCGTTATTGGTATAAACGTAATTTCCTGTTCCTTCATTCGTTTTAAAACTACTCTCCGCTGGCAGAGTCTCTCCTGAGGCAATCTCTTCCAATCCTGCGTAAATGGTCACTGATGTTATGGTCTTTACAGCAGCCAGGGATTCAAATGGGATGCTGAGTCCCAACAGGCTTACCATAGAAGCCAAAGCAACTAACCGTTTAAAGTGTCTCATNNTTTCTTATGTGCAAGCACAACGAAAATTTTATCGAACCTCTCTTCAACACTGCTCATTGCTTTCGTGCTTTATACCAGTTCAAGAACCACAGCCATAGCTCCGTCACCCTTACGCTGGCCGATCTTTACGATACGTGTGTAACCACCGTTGCGGGATACGTACTTTGGTGCAACTTCTTCAAACAGTTTTTTTGGCAGATCAACAGATTTTGTATTTTTCTTTCTTCCTGCAGCTTCTGCCGGAACTTCTGTTACATCATAAAGAACCTTTAACATCTGTCTTCTTGCGTGAAGTCTGGAAGGAAGGTCTTTCTTGATCTCTTTCTCTACTTCATCGTAAACGGTAACTTTCTTGCCGTTTACAACTTCTTTTACTCTCTTGCCGTCTTTATCTTTACGTGCAACCTTTGCGGTAACCTTAACAGTCTCAAAGTTGTCTTTCTCTTTTACCGCTAAAGCGATGAGGCCTTCAGCCACCTTGCGGATTTCTTTTGCTCTTGCCTCTGTTGTCACGATTTTGCCATTATATAATAATGCAGTTACCTGACTTCTGATTAATGCTTTTCTCTGGCTGGAAGTTTTTCCCAGCTTTCTATATCCTGCCATTTTAATATTCCTCCATTTGTGGAACACAGGTACACGCTTCTTCGGACTTACTGTACCGGCGCTTAATCTCCATAAATCAGCTACTTCAAGCGGTCCAGTTATACACCGGCATCATCACTTGGGTTAAGCTGCAAACCTAACTCTTTTAATTTGGCCAGCACTTCTTCTAAAGACTTGCGGCCCAGGTTACGAACCTTCATCATGTCTTCAGAGGTGCGGTTACATAGTTCTTCTACTGTATTGATACCGGCTCTCTTCAGACAATTGTATGAACGGACGGAAAGCTCCAGTTCATCGATGTTCATCTCCAGAACCTTTTCCTTTTCATTATCCTCTTTTTCTACCATGACTTCTGCAGTCTTGGCGTTCTCAGATAAATCAATGAACAGGTTCAAGTGCTCGCTGAGCACCTTTGCGGCAAGGCTAACCGCCTCATCCGGTGCCGAAGTACCATTTGTAAATACATCTAATGTCAGCTTATCGTAATCGGTAACCTGACCTACTCGGGTGTTTTCTACCGTCATGTTGACGCGCTCGACTGGTGTATAGATAGAATCAACGGCAATCACGCCAATCGGTAAATCTTCACTCTTATTCTTGTCTGCGCTTACATAGCCGCGGCCCTTGGTGATAGTAAGTTCCATATAGAACTTGCTGTCCGTACCGCCGCTGAGGGTTGCAATGATCTGCTCCGGGTTCATGACTTCAATATCCGGATCCGCCTGAATGTCCGCAGCCGTTATTACGCCTTCGCCTTCAAACTCAATGTATGCAACCTTAGCTTCGTTGGTATCGCTGTTATTTTTAATAGATAAGCTCTTGATGTTCATGATGATCTCAGTCACATCTTCCTTAACTCCTGGAATAGAACTGAATTCATGCAACACGCCGTCGATTTTTACCTGACTGACTGCAGCGCCCGGTAAGGAAGAAAGCATGATTCTTCTTAAGGAATTTCCTAAAGTCGTGCCATAACCTCTTTCAAGCGGTTCAACTACAAACTTGCCATATTTCTTGTCTTCTGAGATTTCAGCAATCTCAATGTTTGGTTTTTCAAAATCGAACACTAATAGCCCCTCCTTTTGGGTGTTTTGTATCGAGGGTCTTATACTCAAACCTTGCCCAGGGGCCACCCCCTGGGCGAAAGCCGGCTTCAATCAACAGACTTTCAATTATTTGGAGTACAACTCGACGATAAGCATTTCATTCACCGGAACATCAATCTCATCTCTTGTTGGTAACTCTTTTACAGTACCACGTAAATTCTCATGGTCAACATCAAGCCATGCCGGAACCATACGTCCTGCGGTTGTTTCCTGAACACTTTTGAATCTTGCATTGGCTTTGCACTTCTCTTTTACTTCGATCACATCTCCAGCCTTAATTAAATAGGAAGGAATGTTTACGCATTTGCCGTTTACAAGAATGCTCTTGTGATCAACCATCTGTCTGGTCTCTCTTCTTGTTCTTCCGAATCCCAAACGGAATACTACATTGTCAAGTCTTCTCTCCAGAAGGATCATCAGGTTTTCACCCACAAGACCATTCATTCTGGAAGCCTTGGCATAGTAGTTACGGAAAGGTTTCTCAAGAACTCCGTAGATGAATTTGGCTTTCTGCTTTTCTCTAAGCTGAATACCGTACTCACTCATCTTTCTGTTAGCTCTTTTTAATTCTCTGTTGGATTTTTTATCTATTCCTAAATAGATTGGATCAAGACCAAGGGATCTACATCTTTTAAGAACAGGAACTCTATCAACTGCCACTGTAATTACCTCCTAATTAGACTCTTCTACGTTTTGGTGGACGACAACCGTTATGTGGAACTGGGGTTACATCCTTAATGCTGGTTACCTCTAATCCGCATGCCTGAAGTGCGCGAATAGCTGCTTCACGGCCTGAACCAGGACCTTTAACCATAACGTCTACTGATTTTAAACCATGTATAAGAGCTGCCTTAGTTGCAGTTTCTGCCGCCATCTGAGCTGCATATGGAGTAGATTTCCTTGAACCTCTAAAGCCAAGACCACCAGCACTTGCCCAGGATAATGCATTACCCTGTGTATCTGTTAATGTCACGATCGTGTTATTAAAAGATGACTGGATATGTGCTTGTCCGCGTTCAACGTTTTTCTTTACGCGCTTTTTTGTCACTTTTTTAGTAGTGGACATTTTTTTAGCCATTTTAAACTAACCTACTTTCTTTTTACTTGCATCTGAATCCTGTTATTCCTGTTTTTAAAACATGTAACGTGATTCGCTGTTATTGGGTGTGGATATTCTTATTTCTTCTTGTTTGCTACAGTCTTTCTAGGACCCTTGCGAGTTCTTGCGTTGGTCTTTGTCTTCTGACCACGAACTGGCAGGCTCTTTCTATGACGGATTCCACGGTAGCATCCGATTTCCTGAAGTCTCTTGATGTTCATAGCGATCTCTCTACGTAAATCACCTTCAACAATCTGAGAATCAGTAATTACTGTTGAAATTCTCTTTACTTCGTCGTCTGTCAAGTCCTTAACACGAGTACCAGGACTAACGCCAGCCTCTGTCAGGATGCGGTTTGAACTTGTTCTGCCGATACCGTAGATATAGGTCAAGCCGATCTCAACACGTTTTTCTCTTGGTAAATCAACACCTGAAATACGAGCCATTTGTGTATTACACCTCCATTAATTTTTTTAACCTTGTCTCTGCTTATGCTTAGGATTTTCACAGATTACTCTGATACTGCCTTTTCTCTTTATGATTTTGCATTTTTCGCAAATTGGTTTGACTGATGATCTAACCTTCACAGCAATTCTCCTTTCCTTTATGCGCCCTTTCACATGAAGCACTTGCCGTCTTTTTTCGGACGTTTCCGCGCGAAAGCGCTCCCCCGCACCCGGCCGGCTCTTTTACGAGCCTGGTGGCGATGGAGCTCTTTTTGGAAAGAGCCTTCTGAGTATACCCGCAGTGTGTTTTATCGTAAAACCAGTGCTGCCCGTAAGGGCATAATACACCCAGTATTTCAACAAAGTCGCTATAGCATTATAACACTGTTTATTTTAAAATGCAAGCACTTTTTCCTATATATTTATTAACCCTTTACCCTGGCGTGTCGCATTTAAGAAACAGGCAGTGTTTTATGAAACAGCACCTTATTTGTCTCTCCAGATGATTCTTCCCTTGCTTAAATCATAGGGGGACATCTCAATGGTCACTTTATCTCCCGGTAAAATACGAATGTAGTTCATGCGAAGTTTTCCGCTGATGTGAGCAAGTACCTGATGGCCATTCTCCAGTTCTACCTGGAACATGGCGTTGGGAAGCTTCTCCACAACGGTTCCTTCAATTTCAATAACATCTGCTTTTGACATAAAGCTTACCTCCTAACAACCTGTTCTTCTCTTTTGAAACATCTGATAAAATGTTTGATTTCTTCATCGGTGACTGATTTATTTTCCCGGATCTTCAGTCCGGGAGAATGTTTCTCCCATAAAAGGGGTTCCACATGCTTTTTCTTTTTCTTCTTCGGGCAGTTTAAACGTCTGCTTTTTCCGTCCACCAGATATATATATTCGCCTTCCTCCCGCAATATGAGGAAATAACCGCCTTTATCGTGTCCCGCCGCAGACTTTACCAATGCTCCGGTACTTAATTCCATGGGCATTTCCTCAGCGGTCATGGGAAACCAGACTAAGAATCTCCGGTTCACCTTCCGTAATCAATACGGTATTTTCATAATGGGCGGAAAGGCTTCCATCCTCTGTTACTACGGTCCAGTCATCATCAAGCCATACGACCTCCGGTGTTCCCCCATTGATCATGGGTTCGATGGC
>DJBG01000062.1 GCA_002429965.1 Hungatella sp. UBA5982 | reverse complement strand
CTGGGTTATCGCTGGGTTATCGTTTTCTCTTATGTATGGAGAAATGCCGGCTATCAGACTATCGTTTTCCTTTCAGCCATATCCGGCATTAATCCGGAGCTGTACGAAGCAGCTGAGATGGAATTATAAATATAGGGCTGTAATTTCTACATACGCATACCGGGTCAACTTAAGATATAGATACTTAGCAAAAACAGAAAAGAAAGAAGGAAGAAATGCATGTTAAGAGAGCAGATAAGTGACTTTAAAAACACATTGGATTTAAAGGCATTTTTAGACAGCTACGATTTTGTTTGGGAAAATCTAAAATATCATGAAGGAACTATACGGGAAATAATCAATGACAGAATCGCTAATATCCCAATAGACTGGGGCAATGGCGGACTAATCGGCAACGGTTTAATCGGCGCAAATATCTATAAAAACGGCATCACCTCCATGAAGTGGGGAATCGGCCGGGGTGACATAGATGGACCANNCAACCAACTGCCCGCAGTTAGGCTGTTTACAACAACGGCTTTCCCTTGGCGATATTATTCTTGAAGTAAAAAATCCTATCAAAAAAGAAAGCTTATCCATCTCATTACGCAAAGCAGAGGTTGATGGAGTGATTGAAACAGATAAAGGAACCCTAAAATACTCCAGTATTGCATATGCAAAAAAAGACTGCATCATAATTGATGCAGAATGGGATGATGAAGTTGAATTTGATCTGTCATATGTCCCAAGCCATGGCATGACTTTAAAACACCATGCCGCAAAAGCTCATGAAGTACCGGATAGGTGTTTTCCGCCAGCGCCAGAGCGAAAAATGGCAGATAACACTTTAATTTATAATCAGAAAATTCTTAATGAGTCCTTAGCTCCGGAAGGTCAGTTTTCTATCGGCCTTGCATCAAAAGAAGCAGGTAATAACCACAAAATATGGTATATATCAATAGGATTCACCCGGTATGGATTTACATCAGAAAAAGAAGCAGAAGAAGAAATCAAACAAGTCATGGCAATTGATTTAAAAGAAATATACAGAAGCCACCAGAAACATTGGGAAGATTTTTACAGGAAAAGCATCGTTAAATTACCTGAAGAATATTGGGAAAAGTTTTATCTCATGCAGCTGTATAAGCTCGGCTGCTGTACCAGGCCGGGCAACCTTCATGTAATTGATAATATGGGTGTATGGCCAACACTAAGCGCATGGCCGGCTGCATGGTGGAATTTAAATGTCCAGCTTATTTATTCCTCAATGCAGAAAGCGAATCATTTAGAACTGATAGAATCTCTCATAGATACTTTGGAGCACTATGACGAAACGCTTTCGGAAAATGCAAAGCCGTTGGGAATCGATGACGGCTGGTTTATCGGGCGTTCAGCTGGGCGCGACATGAAATCTTATCCGCCTTCTTATGAAGATATCATGGAAGAAAATCCGGAACGAGTCATTATATTCGAGCTTGGCAATATTACCTGGGCACTCCATTGTGTCTATCGATATTATAAAAGCACCATGGACCAGGACATTTTAAAAAGGTTTTATCCTATGCTAAAAAAAGCCGCAAACAGTTACTTAAGGATCGCCTATAAGAAGGAGGATGGCAAGTGGCATCTGCCTATGACCAGTTCACCAGAATATCCTGGTCCCATTGATTCTACATCCAATCCTGTCAGAGATGCCAATTATGACCTTTCTTTGTTCCGATGGGCGCTTATAACTTTGATTGAATCAGCGAAAACACTGGGTATTGATGACGAACCGCTTATGGATACCTGGATAGAACACCTTGAAAATCTGACAGATTACTCCATGGATGATACAGGATATACGATAGCAAAGGATTTACCTCTTACCGTATCGCACCGCCATTATTCTCACTTATTACAGTTTTTCCCACTTCACATCGTAAGCGAAGATAATGAAGCAGAACGGAGGATTATTGAAAAGTCAATAAAAACCTGGATGAGTATGCCGGAATATCTGCAAGGATATTCCTTTACCGGAAGCGCTGCTATGTTAGCAGCATTAGGTGATGGCAATTACGCATATAAGCGTTTAAGCGGTCTGAAAGATTTCTTAAATCCAAATACTCTTTACACAGAAGGCGGCGGGCCCGTTATCGAAACACCTCTTTCAGCGAATGAATCCATCCACTATATGTTAATGCAGTGCCACGGAAGTAAAGTAAAAATTTTTCCGGCAATGCCAGATGTATGGAAAAATGCAGAATTTTATGGACTGTTGGCAGAAGGCGGTTTTGAGATATCAGCCAGGTATACAGATGGCGAAACAGAATTTATATATATAAAAAGCATGGCCGGAGAACCGCTTATTATAAGTCCTAATTTCAAAGCAGGGTTTGTAATAGAGTCAAATCAAGAGATGAAATATGAAACGTTGGAAAACGGCTGCTTTCAATTTGAATTGAAAGCAGGAGAAGATCTGCTGCTGATAAAGAGTTCCAGATAATTTTGTGTTTCACCTGACCAATCTTTATCTGAATACGCCAATTAAAGTTAAAAAAACAAAAAATGCCCTAATCCCGTATGAATACTAACTTCTACGGTTTTAGGGCATTATTTTACTTTGCGTAATCTGTAACTCTGGACTCCCGGATCACGTTGACCTTGATCTGTCCCGGGTATTCCAAGGATTCTTCAATCTTCTTGGAAATATCACGGGCTAAAAGCACCATATCGTCATCGTTAATCTGTTCCGGAACCACCATAATCCGAACTTCGCGTCCTGCCTGAATGGCAAAGGACTTGTCCACTCCCTTAAAGGAATTGGTAATATCTTCTAACTGTTTGAATCTGTTTGTATATGTCTCCAGAGTCTCTNNGTGTCCGCAGCCTGGACAATGCAAGCGATAAGGCTCTGAGGTTCAACATCGCCATGATGAGATTCCACAGTGTTCAGCACGATTGCAGATTCCTTATATTTCTTACACAACTCCACTCCCAGCTGAATATGAGAACCTTCCATCTCATGGTCAACGGCTTTTCCGATGTCATGTAGTAAACCGGCACGCTTGGCCATGCGGATATCAAGGCCGATTTCTCCGGCCAACAGCCCTGACAATTGGGCCACCTCAATGGAATGCTTTAAGGCATTCTGTCCGTAGCTTGTCCTGTATTTCAGTTTGCCTAGCAATCTGATGAGTTCTGGATGAAGTCCGTGAATGCCCACTTCAAGAGCAGCGGTCTCTCCTTCTTCACGCATATTGGTTTCTACCTCTTTTTGTGCCTTTTCCACCATTTCTTCAATTCTTGCAGGATGAATACGTCCATCCACAATAAGGCGTTCCAATGCGATTCTGGCTACTTCTCTACGAACCGGATCAAATCCGGATAAAACAACTGCCTCCGGGGTATCGTCAATAATGAGTTCCACGCCCGTAAGGGTCTCTAACGTACGGATGTTACGGCCTTCCCTTCCGATGATTCTTCCTTTCATCTCATCATTGGGAAGCTGCACGACAGAAACCGTAGTTTCTGCCACATGGTCAGCAGCACATCTCTGAATGGCTGTAACCACGTATTCTTTTGCCTTTTTCTCGGCTTCTTCTTTTGCTTTGTTGTCAAGTTCCTTAATTAATTTCGCAGTGTCATGTTTAACGTCATCTTCAACAGATTTTAAAAGATATTCTTTTGCCTGTTCGGAGGTAAGTCCGGAAATTTTCTCCAGTTCCTGAATGCCTTTTTCATAAAGAGATTCCACTTCGGCATTTCTCTTATTCAGGGCGTCCTCTCGAGCAGCCAGACCTGCTTCGCGTTTTTCCATAGCCTCGGACTTCTTGTCCAGGTTTTCTTCCTTGTTTAATACTCTTCTTTCATAACGTTGAAGCTCAGCTCTTCTTTCCCTGGTTTCCTTCTCCAGTTCGTTCTTAGTCTTTAAAGACTCTTCTTTTGCCTCAAGGAGAGCTTCGCGCTTCTTTGTCTCAGCGGTCTTTAATGCTTCATCTATTATTTCCCGGGATTTTTCTTCTGCAGATCCAATCTTGCTTTCGTAAGCATTCTTACGATACGTGATGGCAGCAGACCAGGCAATAAAAGCAACTACTACTGATGCGACGATTGCAATCATTGCAGCCGTGAATACTGATACTGACACAGGAGCACCTCCTTATTCGATTTTCATTGTACATCAATACAACACTACAATTTTAAACTGTTTTATACATTATGTCAAGTATTTCGCCCCTGTTTCCGGTATACTTATACACATTTTCCTTGTTGTCAGTCATCACTATAAATACCGCCTAAAACACGGCTTATCGCATCGTAGGAAAAACCTTTTCTTCCCAATGCCGCCATCATTTTGCGGCTTTCCTTAAAGTCCATTTCTTCTGGGCTTAAGCACTTCTTTTTCATATAAGCCCGTACCTGTGCCACCTCATCCACTGGCTGTTCTCTAAGGATCTCCTTGATCACCTCTTTGTCCAGCCCTTTTCTCTGCAGCTCGTACTGAATCTGCCGTTCACTTTTCCGCTTTGAATTGAATTCCACGTATCTGCGTCCATAGTCCTGATCATTAATGAAATTATGCTTTTTTAAAAATTCTATGGCGTAATCAGCAGCCTCTTTCGGATATCCTCCGTCCTTTAACTTCCGTCTCAGTTCCTGTTCCGTCTTATCTGAGGATTTCAGAAGGAAAAGGACCCTCTCTCTGGCCCTTTTAAACAAAACCTCGTGAAGTATCTCCTGGTAAGTCTCCTCGGAAAGCATCTTCCCTTCCTCAATCCCAAATTTTCTAATTTCCCCTCGATAAAGGACAAGAGTAAAGTCATCCTCCAGAATGACTTTACTCCTGCGTTTATCAACGGGCACTATTTCCGTAACTGTCATATATGCCCCTTATTCTACTTATTTTCCCGGCGTTTATAAACCTGCCGGCCAATTCCTGCCTGAAATCACGCCTTAGGAGCTACGTCCTTGCTTTCTTCTGCCTTGATCCTCTTGCTTTCCTTGGGGGCTGCTGAACCCTCTGGCGCTGCACTGCCTTCTTCATGAAGCCCATACTTTATGCGAACCTTGTTCTCGACTTCCAGGCAAACAGCCGGATTGTCCAGAAGATAAATCTTGGCATTCTCACGCCCCTGGCCGATCTTAACGTTATTATAAGCAAACCATGCTCCGCTCTTTTCTACGATATCCTCTTTTACAGCCGGATCCAGGATATCTCCTTCCTTGGAAATGCCTTTACCGAACATGATGTCAAACTCCGCCTCTTTAAAGGGCGGTGCGATCTTATTCTTCACAACCTTTACGCGGACCCGGTTTCCTACCATATCTCCGCCCTGCTTTAAAGTCTCAATCTTACGGATATCCAGGCGGACAGACGCGTAGAACTTAAGGGCACGTCCTCCTGTGGTAGTCTCAGGGCTTCCAAACATCACTCCCACCTTCTCACGGAGCTGGTTAATGAAGAGAACAATACAGTTGGACTTGCTGATGACGGCCGTAAGCTTTCTAAGAGCCTGGGACATCAGACGCGCCTGAAGGCCCACATGGGAATCACCCATATCCCCTTCGATCTCGGCCTTTGGCACAAGGGCTGCGACCGAGTCCACGATCACTATGTCAACGGCCCCGGAACGAACCATGGTTTCTGTGATCTCCAATGCCTGTTCCCCGTTATCCGGCTGGGATATGTAAAGGTTATCAATATCCACTCCAATGCTCTTGGCGTAAACAGGGTCAAGGGCATGCTCCGCGTCAATAAATCCTGCGATGCCGCCTCTCTTCTGAACCTCTGCGATCATATGAAGGGCAACGGTGGTCTTACCACTGGACTCCGGTCCATAGATTTCCACAACTCTTCCTCTGGGGATCCCGCCCAGGCCGAGGGCGATATCAAGGCTTAATGCCCCTGTAGGTATGGTCTCCACATTCATATTTGTGCCTGAGTCACCAAGCTTCATGACAGAGCCTTTCCCATATGCCTTTTCTATCTGAGTAAGGGCGGCATCAAGCGCCTTTAGTTTATCATCTTTATTCATATTATCCTCCGATGCGAACAAATGTTCTTTTTCTGTTTATAATCATAGTATATTTCCGGGTAAATGTCAACCAGAATTTTATACTTCTAAGCTCATTATACATCACACTCCTGGCCTGTTTGGTAAAAACAATTTCATCTTTAAATCCAATAGGGAGGTTCCGGCGAAATGCCTGAAAATTGAAAAGAAAGACAGATTGCTTTCTTACTGTTAATTTACTATAGCATAAGAGGGATGGAGGTGCAAGTATTAATTTGAAATAATGTTATTCCGTATCAGGCCTCTTCATACGGTATTCCGAGGTTTCATAGGTCGTACGGGTGAATGGAAGTTCTAAACTACTTTGTCAACTACCCTGCATTAGGCTGAATTCAGGTAAAAACCGCGCTATTCCCAAATTGATCCGAGAGAGCACGGTTTTTATTACCAAACTATTTATAGACTAAAGTGGCCGAATAAGTTAGCTAAACTTTTGTATTGTGCGGATACTCATTCATTATTCGCGGCATCCGCAGGCCGGTGGTATACTTTGTGGAAAGCGGAAAAAATTATCCGGATGGTACTTCGCCTTGATTCTGGTTAAACGCTCAAAGTTGCCACCGTAGTAAGCCATTGGCCAGTTTTCGATGGATAAATCCTGCGTGTTGATATAAACACCATTGGTATATGGCTGCATTTCCCTTCGGAATTGATCCACCCAATGAATGCCGGGACCGGCACCCTCAGGCTCGTTCCATGTGGCGTAAATAGACATATTTGACAGCGCCTTGCGTTGGAAGTACGCTGTGGCTTTACTGGGAATGTCAGCTACCGCCCCACCCAGGCCATGAAACAATAAATACACTAAAGAGGTTGGCGGGTTTGTGATAAAACGCTCTATGATGTCAATTGCCTCATCCGGAAGCAATTCATCTACATAAGGCCCCACGCTTTTAAACGGCTCCGGGTTACCGGACTGGGACCCGCCAATACGGGCCGCTGCTTCTACCCATGGTATTTCCTCAATAAAAACGTGATTGGGCGAACCGGATCGGAGTAAGGGACAAAGCAATTCCCGCAGTTCTTCGGCTGAGCCGAGAAAAACCCCTTGTGCAAGCAAAAACGATTGCGCTCCCGAAATAATCGTAAGCAACGGTGTAAACCTGTTGTCTGCGTCGGGAAGCGTATATTCCTGCCAGACTTTTAGTACCGGCTTCAAATCTTCAAGTTCCCAGTTGATAGAGGCGTAGGCCACCGTATCGATTTCGTGTGTACGAAAACAGAAAGAAGTGCAAACGCTAAAATTGCCGCCACCGCCGCCGCGCAGAGCCCAAAACAGGTCTGCGTTACGGTCGGCACTTGCGTGAAGCACACAGCCGTCTGCATCTACCAATTCCGCTTCCAGCAGATTGTCAATAACAAGCCCCCATGGCCGGGAAAGGCTGCTATGCCCGCCCCCTGATGTAACGCCTGCAATCCCGGGAGTGGGACAAAGACCAGGCGGAACGACTAAGCCCTGTGAACCAAGTTGTTCTATGATTTCAAAATTCCGAAGCCCTGTCTGAAGTGTGACTGTGCCCTGCTTGCGATTTATCTCCAGTTGTTTCATTTCGCTGACGTCGATAATAAGACCGCCATTCAGCGCGGACACCCCCTCGTAGTTGTGGCGGCCAGAGCGCATACGGAGTGGTACGCCGTTATATCGCGCCCAGCGTATTGCATTGATTACATCCTGTGTTTCCTTCGCGAAAACAATGACCAGTGGAAATTTATTGAAAAATGTATTGTATTCCTGACGGGCGGAGTTATACAGCGGATCATCTGGTAAAACTATCCGCCCGGTCAGTTCGGGTTCTTTTCTATATTTCATATTGTTTCTCTCCTAAATATTGGGATGCAGAATTTATGCATACTCCTCATATAGTATATGGCTCGTACAAGGTTTTATTTCCCGTACGTGATACACCGCTGCCTAACAGTCTGAAGCAAAAAGCAGATGGCTTAGCCTGTCCCTCGCCTTTCGTTTAAAATACCAGGGCCTCCACAGGTCAAATTTTCCCGCAGAGGCCCTGATAATACTCATACGTTCCCCTTTACATCAAAAGCCTCTCCACATCAAGCATCCCCCAGCCTTGCTGATTTATGGGAAGCCCCAGGTCCACTGCCCGCTCCCTTAACATCAGCTTCACATCCCGGTTGGTCATATAGGGATATTTCTGAAGCAGAAGCGCAATTGCCCCTGAAACTAAAGGTGTCGACATTGAGGTTCCGCTTTTGGCAAGGTATTGCCCCGCTTCGTTGGCACAGCTAATAATCCCCGCCCCAGGTGCGATGATTTCCGGCTTGCAGATACAGGCACCGGTGGGACCCCTGCCGGAATAATCGATCATCCGGTTTCCCATTACATTGACCTCTTTATAATCGTCCGAGCACCCTACCGTGATCACCTTCCGGCTGATTCCCGGAGTTGTGATCGTGTTCATGCCAGGCCCCATGTTTCCTGCGGCCACACAGACCACCAGCCCGTCATCCCATGCTGCATTTACCCCCCGCACTAGGACAGAATTCTCTGTCATCCCTTTTTTTGAAAAGGAACCAACGGAAATATTTACAATCCTGATCCCATACCTCTCTCTGTTGTCACGAATCCATTTAAGTCCGGCAAGCACATCGGAGGCATAGCCGTTTCCTTTTTTATCCAATACCTTAAGCATAATGATATGACACTCTGGTGCAATGCCCATATACATTCCGTCGGAAGCACCTCCGCACCCTCCGATGATTCCAGAAATATGGGTTCCATGACCGTTATCGTCATAGGTATCCCTCCTGCGGTGTACAATGTCTACAATAGCCGCCATTCTATGTTCAAAGTCCTCATGAAGATAAATCCCCGTATCGAGAACTGCAACTCCAATTCCACGTCCTGTATAGCCCATGCGATGGGCAGCATCACAATGTATTGCTTCTCTTACATGATTCACAGTCCATTACCTGATTCCTTTTTTATTAGGATATTCCGGTTTGGCTCTTGTGGTTTCTTTTCCTCAAAAATACAAAAGAAGATTTTAGCCAAATACCATTTACTTTCTGCAGATCCATTCCTATAATGGAGATAAAATAACAATTAAGGAGATTATTATCATGGAAAATCATCGATCCGATGCCACTTTGCTGACACAGAACCTGATCCGCATCGACAGTACGGATCCCGGCGCATACGAAAAAAATATCGGAGAATATATTTATGACCTGCTATCTTCCCTGTCCGTTCCTGTCATCAAAAAAGAGGTCCTCCCGGGCCGTTATAATATCATGGCGAAAATNNAAACCGACGACCCAGCCCTTGTTTATATCTGCCACATGGATACGGTGACCATTGGGGATGGCTGGACAACCGATCCCTTTGGAGCGGAGATTATAAAGGGAAGGATCTATGGCCGGGGAGCCTGTGACATGAAATCAGGGCTGGCCTGTGCCCTTTCCGCCTTTTCGGCCATGGCAGAGGAAGCGGCTTCCGGAAAAATTCCCAAGCATTCCTTTGTCTTCATTGGCACTGTTGATGAAGAGGACTTCATGCGGGGAGTTGAGGATGTGATAAAAGAAGGCTGGGTGACGGAAAAAAGCTTTGTTCTGGATACAGAGCCTACCAACGGGCAGATACAGGTCGCTCACAAAGGACGTACCTGGTTTGAAATCACCGTTGCCGGGGTGACCGCCCATGCAAGCACTCCCTGGAAAGGAGCCGACGCCATTGCCGCTATGGCCGAAATCATTTCTTCCATACGCCGAAGAATCGGAGAATGCCCCTCCCATGAGGATTTGGGCGTATCTACCGTCACATTCGGCCAGATCGAAGGAGGATACCGCCCCTATGTGGTTCCTGACCGCTGCAAAGTCTGGATCGACATGCGCCTGGTCCCTCCCACGGACACGGCTGCTGCCGTTTCCATAGTGGAACAGGCTATCCNNCACCGGTGCCTGTCTCCTTTTTCCCCGGTTATACCGACACCGCCGTCATCGCAGGAAAGCTTCACAATCCTAACTGCATGTCCTACGGTCCCGGTGATTTAGAACTGGCCCATAAGCCGGATGAATTTGTTCCCTGTGCAGATATCAAGAGGTGTGAGGAGGTGCTCACCAGGCTGGCACGCTCCATTCTCTTTTAAATATTTTCTTCTGGAAAATGATATTAAGAAAATCTTCATAATCTATTCAAACAATATACAAACTTTTCAAGAGCCGGTGTGCTATACTAATGACATAAGAAATGCACAATGTATCAAATATCCTTTCACCCTTTTTGAAATCCGAAAATCCTAAGAAAAATCACCCCTGTGTCATGTGGCACAGGGATTTTTCTGTTAAAAAACAGGAGAGGCGGGGGGGCGGGGGTCCCGCGGCGCGGCCCCCCCGTTTTTTTTAAATACTTTAC
>DJBG01000091.1:1549-9696 GCA_002429965.1 Hungatella sp. UBA5982 | reverse complement strand
ATAGATGCTGTAATAAAAGTAACGTTGATCCTTGTGCAGAAGCAAAAAGAGAGGCATATTGCGCCGGTTTCAGAGATGGATGCAATGATCCATGCTGCAGAGGCATCAAAAGATAGGCAAGGCTGATAAAAGGATGAGCGGGTATCCGGTATTCCGGACCCGCTTTTTTATAATTAATCCATAATTGATCTACTGTTGCCATGGGACGTTAATGGACAAGCGTTCTGTCGGCCGTTTTTAGTTCCATGAATTGCAGAATCTGCTGTTTTGTGATATTATAATACCATAGTTTACCAACAGGTTTCATAAATCTGTAAGAGAGGATGGATGTCAATGGGAGATAAAAAGGGTATTATAGCTGAGTTTAAAGAATTTGTTTTACGTGGGAATGTGGTAGACCTGGCAGTTGGTGTTATTATCGGTGCTGCTTTCCAGACGATTGTCAATTCCCTGGTAAAGGATATCATATCTCCCCTGATCGGAGTGATTACCGGAGGAGTAGATTTCTCCAATAAATTCGTGCTTCTGTTTGCTGCTCCGGAAGGCGCAGATGTTTCCACGCTTCAGGCCGCACAGTCTCTTGGGCCGGTATTTGCTTATGGAACCTTTATCACGGCTGTTATAAACTTTTTAATCATGGCTTCTGTTATTTTCATGATGATAAAGGTGATTAATTCCCTGCGCGGAAAGAAGCAGCAGGCGGAGCCGGCTGCTTCAGCGGATAAGGAGGGTCCATATTGTTTTACCCGGATCAATGTAAATGCCACCCGCTGCCCCAATTGTACAAGCCAGTTGGATATACAGCCGGAAACAATGCAGGAAGATTAAAAAGAACCTAAGTATCGATTGAAAGAAACCAATGATTATGAGTTGGTTTCTTTTATTTATTATAGGATCATGGAAACGCGTTCTAATACATGGTATACATCCAATTGACCATAGCCCCATATATTGTTGGGATAATTGTAAGCAGGGTTACGCTGTGCTCCTCTTATAATCATTCGGCTGACCTGTTCACCTGTAATATAAGTGAAGTTACCTTTGCCCTGAGTCCATTCAAATATTATAGCGGATGCTCCCGCTGCAATGGCGGCAGAAGCGCCGGTGCCTGTTAAGGTTCCGTATTGATTTTCCGGAAACGCACAGGGGATCTGATATCCGGGAGCCGCAATATCAGGTTTAACAAGGCCGCTTCTTGTGAAACCTCTTCCCGATTCATCCAGGATATTGGAGGTCCGCTGATTATAAGCAGCAACGGTCAGGGTACGTCTGGAATTTCCGGGAGAGGTGATGGTTGTATCCGGATTGGAATTTAAAAAAAAGGTTCCGTTTGATATCAAGTCTCCGCTGGGCAGCCAGGAATTAAAAGAAAAAGGTTCATTTTCCGTGCTTTGAACACGGAAGTGCCAGATTCCGGGAAGGGGGTTATCAAACCGTAATAAAATCAGTTGGTCGCCGCTTTCCCGTTCAAAGATCGTGTTATTTACCCAAACGATGCTCTGACTGAGCTGGAAAGCAAACTTTTGGCATTCATTGAGGGTGGGATTAATAAACGGGGTCGTTTCCTTGTTTGGTGCGGAAATTTCAATAGAAAGCCTTCCAGGAATGTGTGCCCAGAGTTCCATGGTGAACTGCTTGTCACTTTCTGCAATATTTAATTGGAAATCATTAAAATATGGGGCGGAAGTTGTTTTGTTAAAATAGTGCCTGCCGCTGTTTGCCTCATTTCCGGCGGATATGGAAATACCCAGATCAGGCTGCTGGACCAGGCTTTCCACGTAGCTGCTTAAAACTCCCCTGCCATCGTGACTACCCTGACTGCTGCCCAGAGCAATGCATATGACAACTGGACGTTTCAATCGCTGGCCTATGGAAACTAAATAACGTATTCCAAGAATTATGTCTGATTCCTGGAAACATAGTTTGTCTTCCGGAACAGAAAATATCATTTTAAGATTCGGCTTGGCTTCTTTTAATTTTACAACAGCCAGCTCTGCATTTGGAACTACTCCGCGAAAGGATTGGTTATTGACGGGAGAACCTGCAATGATACTTGCAATGGCTGTGCCGTGGCCAACTGCATCAGTTGAAGGAACAACGACAAGAGGATTTTCATAGTGCAGCGCGTCATTTATGGAAGCTTTTGTATATTCCGTACCAAAGGTAAAATCCTTGGGAGGTGTTCCTTCCTGCTGTGTCTGATCCCATATGGAAAGGATACGGGTTGTTTTATCTTTATTCATGAATGCTGGATGCCGGTAATCAATACCAGTGTCTACGATGCCGATAATCACTCCCTGTCCAAATAAAGTGAAATCCGTTTCTGATGTTATGTCATTCATATCTGGGGCGGAAGGGGTAACGGCAGAAGTAAGGGTATAAAGGGATGGAAAAACATGGTAAGGAGTTTCCCCCAGATTACATGGCTGCATATTGTGTTTGAATACATGCAGCAGGGAAAACCTGTCATTGAGCAATGTAACATCATCCCCAACTCCAAAGGAAGGAATCAATAAATTACTTATAATCAAGTCGTAATAATTATTGTCCAATATTTTTTCCATAATTAAATCTCCTTGACAAGATCTGCTTAGAGCATATGATATATTTTATGCANNAATAGGAGCCCGGTTGCATAAAATATATCATATGCGCCAGTAGTTTAGACAGGGAGGCCTGACGATGCAAAAAATATTGGATGAAAATTATTATGACTTGATCATTAGTAATGTTATGATTCCTACATATGATACCGGAGATAATATAACCCCCATGGATTTAAGGCATTCCTTGGCTCATATCCCTGTTGGTACAGCGAATCCCTGCGACTTGGGAATTTATCCTTATAATGCATTTCCTTCCTTACTGACCCTTAGCTCCACCGTCAGTCTTGAAAAATCCGGTATCGGAACGGTCCAGAGAAATCCTTACTTGGCTTTATTCGGGCGGGGAGTGATTNNCGGGATCGATTACCAGCATCAGGCATTTTTATATAATGACGGAACGACCCGTATTATTTCCATATGGGACCAGACCATACAGACGGGCGCGCCGCCGGAGGGATTTACGTACGGCACCGAATATACCAGGGAGCATATCAATGTTGCGCTTAAGTCGGAGAACCCCTTATCCATAGTTCCTTCTGTGGACACCAATGGTCACGGAACCGCAATTGCAAGTGTAATGGCGGGCAAACCAAGCTTGGAGCAATCATTTAGCGGTGTTGTCCCGGAATCCGATCTGCTGGTGGTAAAATTAAAGCCGGCAAAGAACAATCTGAAAAATATATTTTTTGCTCCTGAAAACGTTGAATCTTATCAGGAGTCGGATTTAATCATTGGGATCGGTTATGCGACTACCGTTGCTCAAAGGCTGAACCGTCCCATTGCCATATGCATTGCAATGGGAACAAACCAGTCAAGCCATGACGGACGGGGAGCTACCAGCTTTATTACCAATTACCTGGCTCAGCAGCCCCATATCGGAATAACGATCAGTACAGGTAATGAAGCGAACAAACGCAGACATTACTTTAACAGCACCACTGCGGAACCCTTCCTGAATAATTTTGAATTAAGGGTTGGCGAAAGTGATAAACTGTTTGCCATTGAGCTATGGCCGTTTGCTCCGGCAAGGCTGGCTATAGAGATAATCGCTCCAAACAGAGAGACAACAGGGCAGGTCTATCCTGCTCTTGGGGAATGCAGAAGATTTGCCTTTGTATTTAACCCAAGCGTCGTATGGATCAATAATTATATTTTTGAAGAAGAGACTGGAGACCAGCTGATATTGATGCGTTTTCAGAATCCTCTTCCCGGAATCTGGAACATTCGGGTTCAAAACCTTGATAATGGACCATTTTCCTTTCACACCTGGCTGCCGTCAGGACAATTAATCTCAGAAGAAACCTTTTTTATAAATGCCAATCCGGATACTACCATAACATCACCTGGAAATGCAACTAATCCTCTGACCGTCACCGCTTATAATCAATATAATGACACCGTACTGCCTGAATCAGGAAGAGGCTATACAAGAACCGGATTCGTTAAACCCGACATAGCGGCACCGGGGTATGAGATTACCTGTGCGGTTCCGGGAAACCAATATGGAAGCATAACAGGAAGCGGCTCCGCGGCAGCCCAGGCGGCGGGTGTTGTTGCCATGGTTTTTGAATGGGCCATTCCAAGGGGAAATTATACCAATATCACCGGAAACGACGTGAACCGTCTGCTTATTCGCGGAGCGCAGCGTAATACCGGGATTTCATATCCAAACAATATCTGGGGATATGGGCAGATCGAGGTTAACACGCTGTTTGAAAGGCTTACAAATATATAAAGGACAGCACAATGGATATCTCATGCTGTCCGTTTTTATTTTATGATTGAGGTTATTGAAAACATTCGATATAATGAAAGAGCCGGCTTTGAGCCCTGCCCTGATCTGATGCTGGTTTGGCTTACCAGCTTATTCCGGCTCAGGAAAGGTACAAAAAATAACAGGATACAGGAAAGAGGAGAAGGAATGGAAGATGCGAAAATGAGCGGATTGGATGCGCTTGAAAAAACGGCTGAAATCAGCGAATTCAAATGGTATATTTTTGATATCATCTATGAAGGGATGGAACAGGATGGAATTGAAAAAAGTAAATTCAGCCTGGATAAAGAGGATTCGGATGCAGTCTGTTTCATAATAAGAGATGGAAGTCTTTTTGTTTGCGGCAGAGACGGAGAAGATACCAGACAGCACCGTAATATTTACCATGCGGTATGTGATTTTTTTAATAGAATCTATGAGAATGAGGAAAATAAAGAGGAAGCGGTGACTCGTTTTCTTATCAGAACTCTTGATTTACCGACTCTGATGAAGAAACCAAGCCGTTCCTTGCTGAGAGACCAGATCAGCAAATGTCAGGAAGAGATCGGCGCTCTGGAGGAAAAGATAAAAGAGGAGCCGGGTAAAAAGGGAGAAGCGATGTTTACTCTTAACAGGATTTATTTAAAAGGATTAAAAGAGAAAATGGAAAAACATCATGGGGAAACAGTATAAGAAAAATAATTTTTGTTTTATGTGAATAAAACATCTGGATCAGGCCATAATAGGATTATACCAAAGATGAGTGAATACTTATCCTCCCCTTTTTAGTGAGAGAAGTCGCATAAACTGATGTTTATCTGGCTTCTCTCATTTTTTGTGCTGAATGGGAATAAAAAACAGAACATATGTTTGCTTTCTCGTCTAGCTTGTGTTATAATATGAATAGGATGGCGGACGAATCACGCAACCTCGCTTCCTGACTTTTGTGAGATTCATACAGTATTAGCCAGGCAGCCGGAACGCGGTGTTTTGTAAACCGGCATGAACATCACGTAGTCACAGACACGTGACTTTTTTGGGAACCACTATGATGTGGTTTTAATTTTTAACCATGAAACGAACATTTGTTCTGATGCGAAAGGAGACTCGCGTATGATGATCACAAGAAACAACTTAAATGAAATATTATTTGAAAACCAGGATGCAAGGCTGTTAATAGAACGGGTAGTTTCCCATACGCAAGCTACCTTATATTATTATCATGACGTTGAGATCACCGTAGAGAAGGCATTGGAGATATACAACCGTGCAATGCAGGCGGAAGAGGAAGATGCATCCACCTGTGTATCATTCCTGGATTTTTCCAGGGAAAAAAACAAATTGCTGTATTCAGGAAGTTCTTGCTGAAATGGCTCTTTGGATATGGACAAATTGCAATGAAANNAATTAAAACAATTCAAAACAGGATGAAATAATAAAAAATATTGACATAAACAATAAAATTATGTATAATTCAAATAATTTCATGGGCGAAATGCCGATGAATTAAGACAGAACAAGAAAAACAATATCAAAAGGAGAGGGAAAGATGAAAAAAAGAGTATTAGCTTTAGGCACTGTAGCCTGTCTTGTTTTTGGAACCCTGACAGGTTGTGGCTTTACCGGATCTACCGGCAGCCCCACCACCGGAGGATCTACCCAAAGTGCGGCGTCAAGTGAAGCCGCTTCTGACAAAACGGAGGCACCGGCAGCCGGCGATCAGGTGCTTAGCGTATATGCAAATGCTGAGATCAAAACCCTGGTACAATGGGCGGCTTCCGACAATCAGTCATCAAAGGTAAACAATAACGCATTTGAAGGTCTGCTTCGCCTGGATGAGAATCATGATGCGCAGCCTGCACTTGCGGAAAGCTATGATGTTTCCGATGATAAACTTACATACACCTTTCATTTGAGAGACGGCCTGCAATGGAGTGACGGAACTCCTTTGACAGCAAAGGATTTTGTGTTTGCCTGGTTAAAGCAGATGAGTGCGGAAGCCACCAATGGCTACAGCTTCATTATGACAGACTATATTGTAAACGGCGCCGAGTATAATGAAGGCAAAGCCGGTGCAGAAGAAGTTGGAGTAAAGGCCCTTGATGACAAGAGCTTCCAGGTGACTTTAAAAGCACCTACCCCTTATTTCGCCCGATTAACTGTCCTTTGCCAGTTCTTCCCATTAAACGAGGAATATGTTACCTCTAAAGGCGACCAGTATGGATTAAGTGCGGAAAATATGATTTACTGCGGCCCATACGTTATCACCAGCTATGATCCGGCGGTAGGGGCTACCTTGAAAAAGAATGATAAGTACTGGGATGCTGCAAATGTGAAGGTTGAAAATGCACAGGTAAGGGTAATGAAGGATGCATCTGCAGCCCTTAACGCTTATCTGGCCAATGAACTGAGCCAGGTGGCTCTTGATTCTGCCAACGTAGCCGCTTATCAGAATAATCCGGAATTCAGTTCTAAGAGTGAGTTCAGAACCGAATATCTGCAATTCTCCTTAAGCAATCCGGTTATGGCAAACAAAAATATCCGCAGGGCTGTTTCCATGGCCATTGACCGCGAGACCTTAGTTAAAGCAATTCTTGCCGATGGATCTGCTCCCAGCGCCGGTCTGGTTGCGGAAGGTATGTATGGAAACGAAAGCAAGAGCTTCCGCGATTTAAACGGAAATATTTGTCAATTCGATCAGGAACAGGCTAAGAAATACTGGGAAGAGGGCTGTAAGGAATTGGGACAGACACCAACTCTGACTTTGCTGGTAAGAGATGATTCTGTGACAAAAGCGGTTGCAACCTACATACAAAGTGAATTAAATAAGAATTTAGGCATTGATATTGTGATCGATACCAAGACGGTTCAGGCAAGAAATGAATTAATGGATAACGATAATTACATGTTTGCANNGCATCTACCGCATGGGGCGCTGATTATGATGATGCCATGACATACCTTGATTTATGGACCAACGGCACTCCGTACCGCGGCTCCTATCAGAATGAAAAATATAATAAGCTGATCAATGACGCAAGAGTTGAAACCGATGACGCCAAGCGTCTGGATATGCTGCTGCAGGCGGAGAATCTTCTAATTGATGAGGATGTGATCGTTGCACCTTTGTACCATAGAGGTTCTGCAACCCTTACAAAATCCAATGTGAAAGGACTGATCAATCATCCTTTCGGGCCGGATGTGGAATTTAAATACGCTTATTTTGAGTAAGCCGCAGCGGACAGGGATTTGACCTGGCCAACAGAATGCGGAAAATTAGAAGAGCCGTCCTTCCCTTTTCAAATTGGAAAAGGGCGGCTCTTTTTAAAATCTTATGAGAATATGAATGCAAAGGAGGACACAGCATGATAAAATATATCTGCAAGCGACTGGTATATCTGGCGCTGACATTATGGGTCATTGTAACAGCTACTTTTTTTCTGATGAAGAAGCTGCCAGGATCTCCTTTTGATGCGGAACGCTTTAATATGATGTCCGTTCAGCAGCAGCAGGCCATTTTAGAGCAGTATGGGCTGAATGAGTCCGTGCCCCGGCAATACGTAAAGTATATGGGAAATATCCTGCATGGAGATTTCGGTACATCCTTTACCTATACCGGACAGAAGGTATCTACAGTAATCGGAGGAAGGATCGGTCCCTCCGCTTTGATCGGTCTTCAGGCGGTACTGATCGGTCTGGCTGTTGGCCTGACACTGGGAATAATCGCGGCGTGGAGGCATAACAGCGGAATTGACTATTTCACTATGATCTTAGCTGTCCTTGGGGTC
>DJBG01000091.1:0-1437 GCA_002429965.1 Hungatella sp. UBA5982 | reverse complement strand
GACGATTCTGGGACCCATTGTTGTAAATCTGCTGACAGGCTCTCTGGCGGTAGAGAATATTTATACCATCCCTGGAATTGGCAGCTTATTTGTAGACAGTATAAAGGCTAATGACTATTCCACGATCATGGGAATCACGATTTTTTACAGCGCTTTCTATATTTTTGTAGTGCTGATCGTTGATATCGCTTATTCCCTCATCGATCCCAGGATTCGTCTGGCAGCCGGCATGGAGGGTTAAGCATGGATGAATTATTTGTAAAGGCATATGTGGATGAATCGGAGAANNCAATTTAACAGCCCTTCAGGATGGCTGGCTTCGTTTGAAAAAAAATAAGGCGGCAGTCGTTTGCTTGTTTACATTGATTGCAATCGGTCTTCTTGCAATACTGGCGCCGGAATTTTCAAGATATTCTTATAAAGAAACTAATTATGACATCATTTATAAAATTCCCTCCATGGAACATCTCTTCGGAACGGATCAGTTTGGCCGTGATCTCTGGGTCAGGACGTGGATGGGAACCCGCATTTCCCTGCTCATTGCTTTTGTGGCAGCTCTTTTGGATTTAACGTTGGGAGTGACCTATGGAGCGGTTTCCGCTTTGGCCGGCGGCAGAGTGGATGCTGTTATGCAGCGAATCATTGAAGTGCTGGTGGGAATTCCCCATCTGATCATCGTCATCCTTTTGATGATGGTTATGCCGGCAGGTATCTGGACGATTGTAGTGGCTCTTTCCATTACCGGCTGGGTGAATATGGCACGTCTGGTCCGCGGATCCATATTAAAGCTTAAGAATCAGGAGTTTGTGCTGGCGGCCAGAGTACTGGGAACCAGTACTACCGGAATCATATGGAAACATCTCATCCCCAATACAGTAGGAGTCATTGTCATCAATGCCATGTTTACCATTCCGTCCGCCATATTTACGGAAGCATTTTTAAGCTTTATCGGCATTGGCATGCAGGAGCCGAAAGCATCTTTGGGCGTTTTGATCAACAACGGATACCAGGTGCTTCGCAATTTCCCCCATGTGTTGATCTTTCCGGCAATTGTGATCGTCCTGATTATGGTATGCTTCAGCATTCTTGGAGACGGCCTGCGGGATGCTCTGGACCCAAGAATGAGAAAGTAGGTGAAGCGTCGTGAGCAGATTATTGGAAGTCAATCAGTTACAGGTACATATAAAGACACAGCATGGCGTAGTTCAGGCGGTGAGGGGAGTAAGTTTTTATCTGGATGAGCAGGAAACTCTGGCAATCGTGGGAGAATCCGGCTCCGGCAAATCTATTTCTGTAAAAAGCATTATGGGCCTGCTTCCGAAAAACGGAAAAATCGTGGGAGGCAATATTCTCTTGGAAGGCAGGGACCTTGCAAAATACAGCGAGCGGCAGATGCAGACGGTACGGGGGTCAGATATTTCCATGATATTCCAGGAT
>DJBG01000181.1 GCA_002429965.1 Hungatella sp. UBA5982 | reverse complement strand
AGGAGTACTATGTGACAGTGGTTTTACATCCGGGCGCCCCGCCGATAGAAAGCCTGTCTGGAATTGCAAGGATGTTTATTGATGTGGACAGCTATAAACGGGCGGAAGCCATGATTGACAGCCCGAATTGGGGATTGCTGTTCTGTATCGGTACCTTTTCACAGATGAAAGGCGGGGCAAAGAACATTTTTGATGCCATTGAATATTTCGGGCCAAGGAAAAAGCTGATTTATGCCCACATGAGGGATGTACAAGGTACAGTGCCTAAATTCCAGGAGTGTTTCCTGGGAGAAGGTAATTTCGATCCCTTCCAGGTGGTATATGCATTGATGCATTCAGGATTTGACGGCTTTATCGTTAGTGACCACGTGCCTGGCATTGAAGGTGACAGAGACTGGGGCCATAAGGTGCGCTATGCGGATACTGCTTACATAAAAGGATTGATGGAAGCAATAGAGAAATTAAAAACAATGGAAAATGCGTAAATTGAAAGGATGAGAATAATTATGGACAAACCAATTGAGGACATGAGACTGGCACAGATTGGATTTCTGGTAAATGATATTGAGAAGACAAAAAAGGAGTTTGCACGCTTTTTCGGGGTAGAGGAACCTGAAACCGTAAATAGCGGTGAATTTGAGATTACAAAGACGGAATACAGGGGCGAGCCGGCGCCAAAGGCAAAGTGCTACATGACATTCTTCTATTTCGGAGATTTACAGATGGAACTGATCCAGCCAAATGAAGAGCCAAGCATCTGGAAGGAGCATTTAGAACAGTTTGGTGAAGGAATCCATCATATTTCCTTTAATGTAAAAGGTATGAAAAAGACCATCAGTGCCTGTGAGGATTGGGGAATGGAACTGCTGCAAAAAGGTGAGTACAGGAGAGGAAATGGAAGATATGCATTCATGGATGCACTGGACAGCCTGAAAGTAGTAGTAGAGCTGTTGGAGCGCGACGAATAAGAAGGAGGGCGGAATCATGGAACAGAGACAGTTTCCTGAAGGCTTTGCATGGGGGGCGGCTACTGCGTCATACCAGATTGAAGGCGCTTGGGATGAAGACGGAAGAGGAGAAACGATATGGGACAGGTATTGCCAGGTTCCCGGTAATGTGCTAAATGGTGATGATGGAAAAATAGCATGTGACCATTATCACAGATACAAGGAAGATGTAGCTTTGATGAAACGTATGGGAATCAAGGCTTACCGGTTCTCCATTGCCTGGTCCAGGATTTTTCCAAAGGGATATGGGGAAGTCAATGAAAAGGGGCTTGAATTCTATAGCCGTCTTATTGATGAACTTCTGGATGCAGGAATCGAACCGTATATCACGTTATACCACTGGGATCTTCCTCAGGCCCTGCAGGATATAGGCGGATGGGCCAATCCCCAGATGCCGGAATATTTTTTGGAATACGCAAAGGTTGTTATAGATGCATTTCATGGCAAGGTGAAGAAATGGATTACATTAAATGAACCTTATTGTGCTGCGTTTCTAGGCAATTCCGAGGGGCGTCAGGCTCCTGGTATCCGGGATTTTTCTACTGCGGTGTGGGTGTCTTACTATCTTTATGTAGGTCACGGCCTTGCGGTGGATTATTTCCGTAAAAAGGGCTGTGACGGGGAAATTGGAATTACCTTAAACCTGATGGGAAGGCTTCCTCTTACGGATAAGCCAGAGGATATCCAGGCAGCAGCCAGGGCAGATGGGTATTTAAACCGCTGGTTTGCTGAGCCTATTGTGTACGGCAGATATCCACAGGAAATGATTGAGTTTTACCGTTCCAAGGGAGTCAGACTTCCGGAATTTAAAGAGGAGCACATGAAGCTCATTGGACAGAAGCTGGACTTCATCGGCTTAAATTATTACAATGACTTTCATGTGAAGGCAGATGACAGCGTATGGCCTCTTGGATTCAAGATAGAGAATCCCAAATACGTTCCCGTCAATGACAGGAACTGGCCGGTGACAGAGCAGGGCCTGGTAACGATGCTTTTACGGATGAAAAATGAGTACGGAATTGACAAGATCTACATAACGGAAAATGGCACTTCCTTCCCGGATGTGGTTTCCATGGAAGGAAAAGTAGAAGACGGCGCAAGGAAGGATTATCTCCACAGGCATTTAACAGCACTTTGGGAGGCTATTTCCCAGGGAGTTAATGTACAGGGATATTTCCAGTGGTCTTTGTATGACAACTTTGAGTGGTCATANNAGAATGCGGTATAAGGAGGCTTTCGTATGAAAGGAATAAAGAAAGTAAAGACAGCGGTAATCGGGTGCGGAGCTATCAGCCGGATCTATATTGAAAATATGGCAAAGACCTATGAAATTCTGGAATTGACAGGATGCTGCGATTTAAACCGCCGGTTGGCAGAAGAAACAGCGGCTGCTTACGGTATTCGTGCGATGACTATGGAAGAAATACTGGAGGATAGTGAAATTGAAATCGTCGTGAATCTGACCAATCCTGCCGCTCACTACCAGGTCATAAAGAACCTTCTGGAGCATGGGAAGCATGTGTATACGGAAAAGGTGCTGGCTGCTGATATTACCCAGGCAAAAGAACTGATAGCCCTGGCAACTGATAGGGGAAAACTGCTTTGCAGCGCACCGGACACATTTCTGGGGGCGGCTGTGCAGACCGCCAGGTATTTGGTGGAATCGGGCATGATCGGAACCGTGACTTCCAGCGTGGCTGTCCTTCAAAGGGATNNAATTTATTATACCACTGCCATGATTAACGTGCTGGGAGAGGTAATGGAAGTGTGCGGAATGTCCGGCGCTTCCATGCCGGAGCAGAAGCACTACTTTGTAAAGAATGATAATTTTGGGGAGACCTATTCCCAGGAATCAGAGACATACCTTATGGGTACCCTGCGCTTTAAAAGCGGCTGTATGGGTACGCTTCACTTTAATTCCAGAAGCATCCGCACAGAAAAGCCTTATGTGGCATTCTACGGCACGGAAGGTATTATATTCCTGGAGGATCCCAACTTCTTTGGCGGCGATGTGAAGGTTATCTTAAAAGGCCGGACAGAGCCTATGGTATTTCCCCATACCCATGGATACGATGGCGATGACAGGGGTCTTGGAGTGGCGGAGATGGCATGGGCTTTAAGGAAAGGCCGCGTACCCAGGACAAATGGCGATATGGCATTTCATGCTTTGGAAATTCTTACGGGAATCATTGAAAGCGGGGAAACTAAAGGGTTTTATGAGATGAAATCAGGATTTGAAAGACAGCCTATGCTGCCAAGAGGATATCTGGGCGTGAATTATGCACAGAACCAGCCGGAGGGAGCGCTGAGTTTTTAGATGGGCGGCGGCTGGAGAATTTGAGATCCATAAGTTTTTACGTTATCTGCCTTTTCTTTTTTTATTTCTGCGGGCAACGAGCCAAGCGGACATGCTCGCATGGCCATTTGGCGACTGCCGCAAGAGTCAAATACCCCACTGCTTGCGGCGGGGTATTTGACTGATTGTANNCAGGCGCAGAACTCCACCTTTGTATCCTATGGCAGGTAACAAGGGTGGAGTTCTTATTTTGTTCGCCCTGATTCCATGTGCATGTCACACGCTCTTTTGATCTGTTTATCTTTTTTATCTGCGGAAACATCGTCGACAGCCTTAATTTCCTTTTACTTTTCTTTTCGTACTAAATTATCCCATGGCATCATTTAACGTGAATCAGTGGATAACAACCATGTGATAACAGTCTATTTTTTAAGATATTCATAAGTGTAGTGGTAAATCATGGCCTGATGAAACTTTTCATAATCGTGGTCATAGAGTGCCTTGATAATGCGCTCATGCTTTTCAATCGTTATCTCAATGGATTTCGAGGAGAGCTTCGTGTTGTAATATTTGTCATAAGCCCAGAAGAAATCAATGATAGAAGAGAGGAGCACATTATCCACTTTGGAAAACATGGTTTTATGGAACATGGCATCTGCTTTTGCAAATTCAATGCCCAACGGTTTCGTTCCGCCATTATCTACACCCAGATGGCTCTGCATGATGGTCACCTGTTCATTCATCCGGTCAATATCGGCCAGCCCCAGACTGTAGAAGGCTTTCTGATCAAAGCCCAGCTCCAGGACATGGCGCAATTCCTCTATATAATCCTTGATCTTGCTGTCGTTGGAAGCGTCTACGTGAGAAATCAATGAAGACATGAAAAAGTCGGAGTTAAATTCTCTGATGATGATGCCGACCCCTGGCTTGGAGGTCACGACCCCGGTGATTTCCAGGGATTTAAGTGCTTCCCTGAGTACGTTCCGGCTTACTCCCAATGATTCACAGATTTCCATTTCGGTGGGAAGTTTATCTCCTGGCTGAAGATTGTGCTCCTTGATATATTGTTTGATTTCATCGTATACCTGTAAATACAACTTTCTGGTTTTTAAATTTTTCATAAGTCAGCGATCCATTCTCAATTATATTTGTAGTACAAAGTAATAACTTGTTTAATATTATAATTTATAAATATTAGTGTGTCAATAAAAGAAACATAAAAACTAAAATATAAACTTTTGCGAAGAAAAATATGTAAAATATGCACAAATAATAATCATATATTCAGTGAGGTTGTTGGTTGACATTTAAAAAAAAGTTAATTAAACTTAAAATATCAATTGCAAGTTTATACTTTATACTACAAAGTACAAATAGGAAAGTGAGGTTATTTATGAAACAAAAAAAACTTGTAAGCATTTTATGTGCCGCATCCCTGGCCGCTTCACTTTTGATCGGCTGCAGCGGAAAACAACAGCCACCATCAGAGACAGCAGGAACCGGGGAGAAGACAGAGAATGCCAGTTCCGGGGATTCGACGACTGGGAATCAGGGGACTGAAAGCAGTGAAGCGCTTGGGACCCCGCTGGCGGATTTAAGAGTCAGACAGGCTCTGGCTTATGCGATTGACATGGATGCAATTGTAGAGACACTGTTTAACGGCAAAGCGGAGGCAGCAAAAAGTTTTACCGCCCCCGGGGACTGGCTGAATGCAGATATTCCTACATATAAGTACGATCCGGAAAAGGCAAAGGAGCTTTTAAAGGAAGCCGGTTGGCCATCGGATTATACCCTTGATGTGGTTTATTATTATGATGATCAGCAGACCGTTGACTTAATGACCATTATCGGGCAGTACTGGCAGGAGATAGGGGTAAAGGCCCAGTTCAGAAAGCTGGAAGGTGATCTGGCCGCACAGCTTTGGGTACCTCCGGTGGACCGGGTAAAGGGCCCTTCTGCAGTAAAATGGGATCTGGCTTATGCTGCAGTGGCTGCATTGGCAGAATCCGAATTCTATAACAGATTCAGTTCGACAGCTTCCAATAACTCCACCGTTCCAAAGCAGGAGGGGCTTGATGAATTAATTATTTCTGCCAATGGGACTATGGATACCAACGAGCAGAAGAAGGCGTTTGGTGAAATCCAGAATTATGTAGCAGAGAATGTTGTTGCACTGCCTCTTTATCATCAGGTCTGCTTTATTTATACCAGCAAAGATCTTGATATGGCAGGGGCAGGATTCGGGANNGACCAGTTCTCATATGAGAAGCACATCCTGGACTGGAAGATCAGCCGGGACGACCGTACTTTGTATACAAATGGCGGACCCCAGGAATTTTTCTGGTATCCTTTGGTAAATCCGGGACTCCTGATTAATACGGAATTGATTTTTGATAAGCTTATAAACGCTGATGAGAACTTAAATCCTAAGGAAGGTATGCTGGCCCAAGACTATAAGGTGAGTGAGGATTCCAAATCCATCGAGTTTACGCTTCGTGACAATCTAAAATGGCACGATGACCAACCTCTGACGGCAGAGGATGTCCGGTTCACGATTGAACTGATGCTTAAGGCTCCCGGTACCAATGCGGTTGCTTCGGAAGTTATGAAGGCAATCCATGGTGCCCAGGACTTTATTGACGGAAAAACAGACCATTTGGAAGGCGTAGTGACTGATGGGAATAAGATCACGGTTAATTTTGATCAGGTTTCCGCCAATGCACTTCAGGTATTTGCCCAGTGGCCCATTCTTCCCAAACACTGCCTTGAAAAAGCAGACCCGGCGGCTCTCCAGCAGGATGGATTCTGGCAGAAACCAATCGGGTCAGGACCATACAGAGTTGATGAAGTCGTTCTGAACAATTACGCGACGCTGAAAAGATGGGATGGATATTATAAGACAGGAAACGGTAATATTGAGACAATTTACATGTCTGCAAGCGGTGAAAATGATGCAAACCTCGTAAAGAATGCGGGAGCCGGCAAGATTGACTATGCTTGGTCTAAGTCTACGGATGAAGCAAAGGCGATCGAAACCATGGATCATATGAAGGTCAATACGGCAAATATCAGATATACAAGATGCTTTTTTATCAATCAGTTTCCCCATGACGCAAATATTAAATGATTTCCCATTGATGAAGCATATAAACGGTGGATCTGCCAGGGTTCACCGTTTATAACAGGAGGAATTAAATGGCTACTTATACAATCAGAAAGATTTTATCATTAATTCCAATGATGCTAGTCATCAGCTTTCTCATTTATTTGGGAATTGAACTGATGCCAGGTGATGCGGTTGATTTCCTGATTCCGCCGGATGCACTTTCCACGATGTCGGCGGAACAGCTTGATCAGATGAGAAACTCTCTTGGCTTAAATGATCCGTTTGTAATCCGGTACGTTAAATGGCTGGTGGGCATCCTGCACGGTGACTTTGGTTACTCTCTGCAGTCGGGAGTACCTGTTGCGGAAATTATGAGGAATCATATTTCGGCAACGCTTGAATTATCCGTAGCATCTCTGATCATGTCTTCCATATTCGGTATTCTTCTGGGTGTGATCAGTGCCCTGAAAAAGGGAAGTGTTTTGGATCATATCCTGGACGTATTGGGTATGGTGGGTGTGGCGATCCCCCAATTTTTATTCGGCCTCATTTGTATCAATACATTGGCTCTGCATTACAACATTCTACCGGTAGGAGGGCGGATGGCTTATGCAGGGCAGAGCTTCATACAGAGATTACCGTACTTAATCCTGCCGGCTGCGGTCCTGGGCTTTTCCATGACAGCCGGTGTTATGCGGTATGCGCGGGGCAGCATGTTAGAATCCATGGGCAGGGATTATATGAAGACCGCAAGATCGAAGGGAATCCCGGAGTGGAGGGTGAATCTCCTGCATGGTCTCAGGGCGGCGGTGACCCCTGTTGTGGTATTGATCGGATTCCGGCTGCCCATGCTGATCGGCGGAGCGGTTGTTGTGGAGGAGGTATTCCAGTGGCCTGGAATCGGCGGTCTGTTCATCAAGGCCGTGCGGGCGCAGAATACTCCGCTTGTCATGATGATAGGATTTTTTTCCGTACTGATCGTTCTGGTGTCAAGCATTTTGGTTGATTTAGTCACCGCTATGCTGGATCCCCGGATAAAACTGAGTTAGGAGGAATGGGATCTATGAGTGCATTAGAGAAAAAAATGGATCGGATCCTTGCTCAGGAGGAATCCGGGAGACCAAAGAAACGGTTGAAAAGCAGGGTGTTAAGGAAAATGCTTGCCAATAAACTTTCCATTGCGGGTCTTATTATTTTTATCGTTATCTTTTTTATCTGCTTTGCAGCGCCCCTTATCACGTCCTACTCATCGACAAAGATTGATTTAAGGAGGATCCTGCAGGCACCGTCAGCGAAGCACATTCTTGGCACGGATAAAATCGGGCGTGATATTTTTGCAAGAATCCTGTACGGGGGCAGAATTTCCATTGCAGTTGGCCTTGGATCTGCGCTGATTGCCACGCTGTTCGGTGTTTCCCTGGGCACGATCGCGGGTTATAAAGGAGGGCTGGCAGACGGGATTGTCATGAAGATTTCAGAGATTTTAATGGCATTTCCCCAGATGATAATGGTGTTGATCCTTGTAACAATAACCGGGCAGAGCCTTTGGAATCTGATTTTTATATTTTCCTTAACCGGCTGGCCATCCATGTACCGAATGGCCAGATCCCAGATGCTTTCCCTGCGGGAAGAGGAATATGTCCAGGCCTTAAAGGCATTTGGCATAGGATCTATGAGGATTGCTTTTTTTCATATGCTGCCTAACGCAATTGGCCCTATTTTTGTCAACATAACATTGTCAACGGCTATGTTCATTCTTCAGGAGACATCACTTAGTTTCCTGGGGCTGGGTGTTCCGCTGGAGGTAGCTACCTGGGGAAATATATTGAATGCGGCGCAGGATATCATGATACTTAAGCGTGCATGGTGGGTCTGGGTACCTACGGGTGTTGTGGTAACTCTGTTTGTTATCAGCATCAACTTCATTGGCGATGGCTTAAGAGATGCAGCAGATCCGTCTCAAATTGGTTAAGGAGGAAGGTCAGATGAGTCATGATACGGTAGTAAGCGTTAAAAACCTCCATGTGAACTTTTATAACAATGATCGCTGCAATCAAGTAATCAGAGGAATCAACTTTGATTTAAGAAAGCGAAGGATTCTTTGTATCGTAGGAGAGAGCGGATGCGGAAAATCGGTTACTGCAAATTCCATTATGGGACTGCTTCCGGATCTCTCCAGGATTGAAAAAGGCGAGATTCATTTTTTTAACGATAGCAAGGATATCCGGATCGATCAACAAAAGAGAAAAGGAAGTGAAATGCGTAAGATCCGGGGCAGTGGTATTTCCATGATATTCCAGGATCCGATGACGGCGCTGAATCCGGTGTTTACCGTGGGATACCAGATCAATGAAGCACTTCTATCACATGGGAGAGCGAAAAACAGAGGGGAAGCAACAAGGTCCTCCATCGGGCTCTTGAAGGAAATGGGAATCCCGATGCCTGAAAAACGGTTTTATGAATACCCTCATCAGTTTTCCGGGGGGATGTGCCAGCGAGCAATGATTGCCATGGCAATGAGCTGCAGGCCCAGAGTACTGATTGCGGATGAACCGACTACGGCCCTGGATGTTACGATTCAGGCTCAAATATTCGAATTGATGCTGGATTTGAAAAATAACAATGATACTGCTATCCTGTTGATTACCCATGATATGGGGGCAGTGGCCGAACTGGCAGATGATGTGGCGGTGATGTATATGGGAAATATCGTAGAGAGCGGAGATGCTAAGTCGGTCCTGACGGAGCCTTCCCATCCTTATACAAAGGCACTGCTGAATTCCATTCCTGTTCTGGGACGGGGAAAAAAGCAGAAGCTTGAGCCTATCAAAGGTTCCACTCCGGATCCTTATAACCGCCCGCCAGGCTGTCAGTTTGCTCCAAGATGTCCATATGCAGCACCGGTATGCGAAGAAAGGCTTCCGGATGAACATCTGATTGCTCCCGGGCATATGTGCCGGTGCTGCCATGACCGTTTAAAAGAGGAGGGCCAGCATCATGAATGAGAACAAGGAGAGGAAAGAAATACTCATCTCTGTGAAAGGATTAAAGACCTACTACCCGGTCAGGAAGGGGATATTTAAAAGAACTGCCGGTTATGTAAAGGCGGTGGACCACGTGGATCTGGATATTTACAGAGGGGAAATCCTTGGGGTCGTAGGGGAATCAGGTTGTGGAAAAACCACGCTGGGAAAAAGCATTCTGCAGCTGATCAGGCCATTTTCAGGAGAAGTGATCTACCATTTCCCAGAAGGGGAGAAGGATATTACAAAGGTGCCGAAAAAGGAATTGGACGATGCACGTAAGAAGATGCAGATCGTTTTCCAGAATCCATATTCATCTTTAAATCCCTCTTTCACCATATTTGGTACTATGCAGGAACCGTTGATCCGGTTTGGGATGAAAAACAAAAAGGAAAGGCGGGAGAAGATCGCAAAACTACTGGAAGAGGTAAATCTTCCTAAGGAGTATATGGAACGGTATCCCAATGAGTTTTCCGGAGGACAAAGACAGCGGATCGGCATAGCAAGGGCGCTTTCCGTGGATCCTGAGTTTATTGTATGCGACGAAGCGGTTTCTGCACTGGATGTTTCCATTCAGGCCCAGGTATTACAGCTTCTAAAGGAATTAAAGGAAAAGAAGAATCTGACCTATATGTTCATAACTCATGATCTGTCTGTAGTCGAGTATATCAGTGATCGCATCGCAGTAATGTATCTGGGACATATTGTGGAAATGGCAGAGACTCAGGAGATTTTTGAGAATACCCTGCATCCATACACAGAAGCTCTGCTTGGCGCCATTCCGATTGCTGATATTAACAGGCGGCGTAAGAGGATCCCGCTTCAGGGAGATGTCCCAAGTCCGGTGGATCCACCCGGTGGCTGTCCCTTTCATCCCCGCTGCCCCAAATGCATCCCGCGCTGCAGGACGGAAATTCCCAGAGCGCACAGAATCGAAAATAACGGCCATGAGCACCTGGTTTGCTGCCATCTGGCCGAAAATTTATAAACATGGAGGTTAAAATGAGTAAATTTCAAATTACGGATATTAAAGGAGTCATTCCTGCAACCATGGCATTTTTTGATGAAAAAGAGAATATCGACGAAGCCTGTACTAGAAAAATGACAGAATTTATGATTGAAGCAGGGGTAAATGGGTTTTATTTAACTGGAAGTACAGGAGAATGCTTTACCATGACTCCGGAAGAAAGAAATCGTGTGGTTGATATCGTTATGGATCAGGTAAAGGGGAGGGTACCGGTGATCGTTCATGTAGGAGATATCGGAACCAGAAAGAGCATAGAGCTGGCAGAGCATGCGGAGGCAGCAGGAGCAGATGCCATTTCGTCGGTACCTCCCTTCTATTGGAAGTTTTCAAAAGAGGATATTTATCATTATTATAATGACATTGCAAAATCCACCAGCCTTCCGATGATTGTTTATAACATTCAGCTGGCAGGAATCATGGACAAAGATCTGATCCTTAAAATCGCTGAGATCGATCAAGTGAAAGGACTGAAATATACCGCCAGGAGCCATGACGAGATGGGCTCTTTAAAAGAGATGCTTGGAAAGGATTTCATGATCTATTCAGGGTGTGATGAGATGGCATTTTCCGGACTATGTTTTGGAGCGGATGGGCTTATCGGTTCCTTCTATAATGTAATCCCGGAAATTTACGAAAAAATATATCAGTGTGTTCAAAACAGCGATATCCCGGGAGGCATCCGGCTGCAGCGGATTGCGGATGAATTTATCTTTGCCTGTCTTCAATATGATTTCCCGTCCTGTGTACATAACCTGATGCGATGGAGAGGACTGGAAGGAGGATATTCCAGGCGGCCGTTCTATAATTATAAGGATGAGGAGCTTGCCGATTTAAAGATAAGCTTAAGGCAGATTAGGGAAAAGTATCAGGCCGAGGATTTGGAAATGTTTCAATTCTAGGCGGCAAAGCCCCCCATTTTTAAATGGCAAAAATGGGGGGACTTTTGATTATCAGCTTTATGCACAAAACTTCCATAGGAATAAAGAAATTTTTATTAAAACATATTGACAAAAAATAAAAACACAGTATATAATTACTATACAAAATCAATAATTTTATACTGACTACTTAAACGTTTCAGTAAAAATTGGGGAGGTGTTTTTATGCAAGATTGCTATATGCCCACGGGGAACGAATTTGTCAGCCTGCCGACATTGAACCAGACTACGGCTTCGATAGAAAGTTTTACGGTGCTGTATATGGGCTACAAAGGGATGCTGGCTTTTTGGGGCGGCGAAAGCGAACCTCTCATACGGCCTTTTGTGCAGGCAGAGGAAGGGGATCTGCTCTGTGATCTGGAATGGAAGCGGGAATGTGACTGGATTCCCAGGTTTGAATCGGTAAAGGACGGCGTTAGTACAGAGGGGATTTTTCTGGCTCCCATAGGACAGAAGGCCTTTGCCATACGTTTGACCGTCATGAATCATTCCGGCAGAGAACGGGAGATTTCCTGTGGTTTCAGCGGGGCGTGGGGAAAAGTGACCCACAGCGTCAACGAGGATAAGACGGTTACAGGACAGAGAACGGTTTACCGCTCCGGCTGGAATGACGGCCCGGTCTTTGATTTGTCCATTGGAATGCCGGTTATGGCATTTGCACCTATGGCGGTTTTGCCTGTTAAATGGGAATTTGAACAGGGTGAGGAAATACGCTACAAAGGGACTCATGATTGCCTGTTAAAATCCGGCGAATCCGTGATACTGGACATTTTCTGGGGCGTGGGCTTTGAAGAGGTGGCTGCGGCAACGGCGGCTAAGGAGCTTTTGCGGCAGAGTTTTGATGCGGTTTACGAGGAAACTCTGTGCTGGCTGTCAAAGCGTCAGAAAACCGTGGGCATACGGGAAGTGGATTCCCTGTTAAACCGGAACTTGTTTTTCAACTTCTTTTACGCGACAGGTATGACCATGGATACAGAGGAAGTGGTCATGGTCACTTCCAGAAGCCCCAGGTATTATGTCAGCGCAGCCTATTGGGACAGGGACAGCCTGCTGTGGAGTTTTCCTTCCATTCTAAAGGCGGACCCGCAGTATGCAAAGGAACTTCTGAATTACGTTTTTACCCGCCAGATCAAACAAATCGGCATTCACAGCCGTTACATAGACGGGACGGTTTTGGAACCGGGATTTGAACTGGATGAACTGTGTGCCCCATTAATGGCCCTTAGCCGTTACGTCAATGCTACGGGAGAGGCTGATCTTTTACAGGAAAGCCATATTGAGAGAGGAGTAAAGAAGATCCTTTCGATTTTAAAGACCAAGCGAAGCGATGCCCTTCATCTGTATGAAACTTTTTTACAGCCCACGGATGACATGCGGGTTTATCCTTATATCACGTATAACAATGTTTTAACCTGGAGGTGCTTGCGGGATTTAGAGAAAATGTATCGTAATTTGTGGCCTACTGAAACGCTTAAGTGGCTGGAAGAGGAAGTTTCGTGCTTGTTTGATGCCATTAATACCCATTGCAGGAAGGAATATCAGGGAAAAATGATTTTTGCCTGGTCCGTAGATGAGGATGGGAACTGGGACGTGTATGACGAACCGCCGGGAAGCCTGGAGCTTCTGCCCTATTTGGGTTTTTGCGGCAAGGAGGATCCTGTCTGGCAAAATACAGTTGAGATGTTACGAAGTCCGGATTACACATACTCTTTTGCAGGAAAGCCTTTTTCCGACATTGGCTGTCCCCATGCGCCCCACCCCTGGATACTGAGCGTCGCCAACGGGCTGATCAGCGGCAGGAAGGAAGCGTCTTTAGACTTTCTGCGCAGAGCTTCCATGGACAATGGAATCGCCTGTGAAAGCGTAGATGAAATGACAGGCGAATGTACCACGGGAGCCGCGTTTGCGACCTGTGCCGGATATTTGGCCTATTGTTTAATGGAAGGGTTGAATGAGGGGGGTGTGGATCATGATTCAGTATGAACCATGGAAGATTCGCTGTGAGGGCAGAGAAGATCCAAAGTTTTTAGAAAGCATATTCAGCCAGTCAAATGGTTATCTGGGTTCCCGATGTTCGTTTTTCATGGACGGGGCAAAGGCTTACGAGCGCTGTAATTATCTGGCGGGCGGCTTTGATTATATCAGTCCCGGTGTCACGGATATGGTGAACTTACCGGATTTGTTTCATTTCCAGTTTTCCCTGGGGACAGGGGAGTACCAATCCTTTTCCCAATCCCTGGATATGCGCAACGGCCTTTTTGAGAGGAAGTCGGTGTGGAAAGATAAGGAAGGAAGAGAGACGCAAATTGATATTTCCCGCTTTATCAGCATGGACAACAAACACGTGTCAGCCCTTTCACTGGAATTGACGGCTTTAAACTACAGCGGGAATACAGCTGTTTTTATGGGAATAGACGGGAAAACCGTGAACCTTCCTGTGGATGACGACCAGACCAAGGAAAACTTGGATACCGTGTCTTTGCTCTCCGTTTATGAAACGGAAACGGGAGAGGACTACTGTTTCTTAAAGGCTNNAAGCTTCCTGCCGTTTGCACGTAGCCATGACTGCCCGCATGTTCCAAAACCGGGGGACTGCAAAGGACGCTTCGGTGCCTGACTGTCCGGCGAAAGAACTGAATATTCCGCTGGTGGAAGGGGAAATGGTGAGGATCGAAAAGATTCTTTATACGGAAGCGGTTCTGGTGGATTCGGAAACGTTCCTCCACGGCGGGCAAGACTTGCGCCCCCACGTCATAAACCGTTCCTTTGCGGAACTGCTAAAAGACAGCGAAGGGGCCTGGAAATCCCGCTGGGACCAAGCGGACATAGAGGTCACCCAGAAAGGAAACGACAGTACCATTCAGTCCGCCCTGCGGTACAACTTATTTCAGCTTATTCAGAATTGCCCCTGGGAGGACCCAACGGTCAGCATTGGCGCAAGAGGCTTGACCCATGGACGGTATAAGGGCTGCTGCTTTTGGGATACGGACATTTTCCTGCTGCCGTTTTACCTGTATACGGACCCGAAGACCGCGAGAAATCTGATCCTGTTTCGCTTAAACACTCTGCCGGACGCAAAGAAGAACGCAAAGGCGCTGAATCTGCCGGGAGCCAGGTATCCGTGGATGTGCGCCATAGGCGGCATAGAACAGTGCCAAAGCTGGGACATCGGGCGTTGTGAGATTCACATTACCGCAGACGTAGCTTATGCCGTTGAAAACTACTTAAAGATTTCAGGAGATGAAACCCTGGATAGCCAGTCAGCGCAGTTGTATGTGGAGACCGCCAGATATTGGGCCGGAAGATTTTCCTATGACCAAAGAAAGGATGTATATAACCTGCTCTTTGTTAAAGGACCAGACGAATACTGCGGCGTTTCGGGAAACAACGCCTATACGGTACTTCTGGCCCGCCATAATCTCCGGCTGGCTTTGCAGGCGGTCGAGAGGAAGGTAGCGGTAGCTTACGTTTCGGAAATGAAAAAATGGCGGGACATCATAGAAAAAAGCCGGATTGAGTATGATTCTGACAAGGACTTGTACATTCAGGACGACAATTTCCTCCGGCTGGAAGCATTTCCGGGGCAAAAGGCCGGGGATGGAAGCGCAGCCTACCATCAGTACGATTTTGATTGGCTCCAAAGGTATCAGGTGTTAAAACAGGCGGATTTAGTTTTGCTCATGGTCTTAAAGCCGGAATGGTTTACGGACCGGGAACAAAAGGCTATCTGGGACTTTTATGAACCGCTGACACTTCATGATTCCAGCTTAAGCTTTGGAATTCATGCCTGGGCGGCGGCATATTTGGGCCTGGAGCAGAAGGCTTGTGAATATTTTGATAAAAGCCTGTTTCTGGATCTGGAAAACCGGATGAAGAATACGGGAAGAGAAGGCATTCATTTGGCCGCGGCAGGGGCCACCTGGCAGGCCGTGGTTTTTGGTTTCGCAGGTCTGGCACTGGGAAACGGCGGCAAGCCGGAGTTATCTCCCAGGCTTCCGAAGGACTGGGAACGTTTATCTTTTCACTTTTATATAAAAGGAAAACGGTACCTGGCGGTGATTGACGAAAAAGGCGGAAAAATAGAAACAGAAGAGGAATAAAAATGATAAGAAGGAAGGTGATTTTATGAAGCGGCCTGGTTTAAAGGATGTGGCAGAGAAGGCTGGGGTTTCCATAGCCACGGTGTCTTATGTAATTAATAATACGCCCTCGCAAAGTTTAAGTCCTGAAACAATTAAGCGGGTGAATGACGCCATAAAGGAACTGGGATACATTCCCAATCTNNCAGACGGAATCAGGAAAAGAATTAATGTTCTCCAATCCCTTTTACGGCGATTTCATGTCGGCGGCGGAGTATACGGCCCGCAAAAGCGGTTATCACATCATGATTTCCGGAGCCGATTCCGGCCAGACTTACGCGGAAGTGGCCAGAACCCGGGGACTGGACGGTGTGATCGTGGTAGGGATGAATGACGACGAGGAATGCCGTCAGTTAAAAACCTTAAACATCCCAGTGGTACTGGTGGACAGTTACTGCGAAGCTTCCGGTTTTCACTCGATCAGCGTGGACGATATGCAGGGCGGGTACATGGCGACGAAGTACCTGTTGGAAAAGGGACTTAGAAGGATTGCACATGTGACTGGGCATGTCAATGACAGGGGCGTAAATTTCCTGCGCCATAAGGGGTATGAGAAGGCACTGGGAGAGTACGGACTGAGTACGGAGCAATCCTTGTTACTGTCGGGGGAAGTGTCCTTTGAATACGGCTGTGAAATGGGAGAATATCTGGCTGGGATGGCCGAACGGCCCGACGGGGTGTTTGTTTCCGCAGACATTCTGGCGGTGGGCTTATGTATGGGACTGCGTGGGAGGGGCGTAAGGATTCCTAAGGATATTTCCGTCATAGGTTTTGACGATTCGCTGCTTTCCAAAACCTGTGATCCGCCCCTTACCACCATACATCAGGACGTGGCGGCAAAGGGTGCGGAAGCAGTGAAACTTCTGATAAGCGAGAACCACACACTACAGAACAAGGTATTTCCATTAACTTTGGTAGAAAGGGGATCGGTGCGCTGATCCTTTTACGAAAACAAAGCAACATCCATTCTTTCTATTAAGGAGACAGTTTATTATGATGAAGTCAGCAAAAAAATGTATATGGGCCGCAAGTGCAATGGTATGTACCGCAGTTTTACTTTCAGGCTGCAGCTCCAAGACTGCAGAAAAAACCGGAGCCGGAGAAGCAGTCACAATCCGCCTGGACCAGTTTTCAGGAAGCGGTGCGTCTGAGGGGGCACTGAAAGAAATGATTGCAAAATTCAATGAGCAGTACCCAGGCATCAAGGTGGAGCTGCAAAGCTTTGGCTATGATGATTATTTCACTCAGCTGCAGTCTAAAATCGTCGGAGGCAGTGCGGCAGACGTATTTGAACTGAATTTTGAGAATTTCGTAGCCTATGCGTCGGAAGATGTACTTTTGGACATCGGGGCTCTGATGGGGGATACTTCAGGCTTTAACCAGACGGCTTTGGAAGCCTTCCAGTACGAGGGAAAACAATTTGGAATTCCCAATTCCTTCTCCAATGTGGTGCTTGTATACAACAAAGATTTATTTGACAAGGCAGGAGCCGCCTATCCCACCGACGACTGGACCTGGACGGAAATGTTAGAAGCCGCAAAGAAAATCCGCTCCCTTTCCGGGGACACCTACGGCTTGTACCGTCCCGTAAGTTTCCATGAATTTTACAAAGGGGTAAAGCAGAACGGGGGAAGCTTGTTAAGCGAAGATGGTGGGAAATTTACGGTCAATTTACCGGAGAATGTGGAAACGCTGGAAATCATGTCCGGTTGGGTGACGGACAGCAATGTTATGCCTTCGGACGCACAAATGGGCGGCATGGGCGACTGGGATTTGTTTAAATCCGGACGTCTTGGCATGATTATAACCGGAATCTGGGCCTTCAGCGACTTTACGGATAACTGCGATTTTGCCTGGGACGTGGCGGTGGAGCCGGGAAATACCGCAAAAGCCACTCACTTTTTCTCTAATGCTTACGTGGTAAACAAAGAAACCGCCAATCCTGAAGCTGCCGCCGCTTTGGCCGCCTTCCTGGCAGGAAGCAAGGAAGCCGCACAGATCCGCGTGGATTCAAGCTGGGAGCTTCCCCCTGTTATCTATCAGGATGTACTTGATTCCTATCTAAAGGTAACCCCGCCGGAGAACCGGGAAGCTGTATTTAAATCCCTGGATTATCTGGTAACACCGCCGGTGGTGAAACAGCAGTCTGAAATGCAGGAGATCATCACCAAGCACTTAAACAACGCTATTTCCGGTAACGTTACCGCTAAAGGCGCGCTGGATGAGTGTCAGGCGGAACTGGAACAGAAAATCAAATTAGACTGACATTTATCTAGCCTGACAGGAGGGAACTGCTATGTATAAAAAACAGGGGTTAAGAGCCTTTATCTTTCTTTTGCCAAGTATGGCCGGACTTGTGTTGTTTAATCTGATTCCTATTTTTGCCTCGTTGATGCTTAGCCTCACCGATTGGTCGGGGTTAAGCAGGGTAAGGCTGTTCCATGGTTTTTTTCAATTCGTCGGCGACAAGTTCGTGGGGTTTTCCAATTACTCCCAGCTTGTCAAAGATCCTGAATTTTGGGTGGTTTTGGGGCATAACGCCTATTTTATTCTGTTGTACCTTCCGCTGGTCCTGCTGTTTTCCTTAATGGTTGCCCTGATCATTCAGAGGAAGAGCCGCATGGCCTCTGTTTACCGGATGCTTTACTACATACCGGTACTGACCAGCTGGGTGGCGGGAGCCTTGATCTGGAAATGGATGTTAAGTCCGGAGTACGGGCCGATCAACAATGCCTTGTCAGCTATAGGGATTAAGGGGCCTTTATGGCTCCAAAGCGAGAGTTGGGCAATGCCCTCCATCGTCCTTGCCAGCGTGTGGAAGGATATGGGTTTTTATGGAATGATTCTGCTTAGCGGACTTTTGACCATAANNACAAAAGTTTAAAAGCATCACCCTGCCCCTGCTGTCACCGATTTTGTTCTATGTCATTATGCTGTCCCTGATCAATGCCTTTCAGCTTTTCCCGCAGATCATGGTCATGACCAAGAACGGAGACGCAGGACCCAACGGGGCCACCATCGTCATGGTGGAGCGGATTTACAAATACGCCTTTAAATTTGGCCGCATGGGCTATGCGGCGGCATGGTCATGGGTGTTGTTTGTCATTATTTTTGGCTTTACCGTACTGCAAAACGTGCTGCAAAGAAAGTGGGTGTACTATGAATCGTAAAGCGGCATCCGGAGTTTTATACCATTTGACGGCTGTTTTGCTATCGGTCGTAACCTTGCTTCCCTTTTTCTGGATGCTGTCCACTTCTTTCAAGAACTACGGTGCAATCATGGCCCTGCCCATACAGTGGATACCCAAAAACCCGACCCTTAAGAATTTCTCGGATTTGTTCAGTAAAGAGGGAATGAGTGTTTCCACATTTAATTCCCTTGTGGTCTCCATCAGCTCCGTAGCAGTGACGATCATAAGTTCCGCCATGGCCGCCTTTGCCNNCGAAAAACGCCATTTTCCTGGTTTATCTGGCCACCATGATGATCCCTTCCCAGGTGCTGTTCATTCCCCTTTACTTACTTATGGGAGAGCTGAAACTGGTGGATAGTCTGGGGGCTTTGGTACTGCCCAGTGTATTCAAGGTGTTTGCGGTGTTTATGCTGCGCCAGTGCATGATGACGATTCCTAACGTCTATATGGAAGCGCCCGCCATTGACGGCGCAGGAATTTTTACTGTCTTTGTACGGATCATATGCCCCATGTGCAAGTCCAGCCTTGCCACTTTGGCAATTATCTGCTTTATGGACGCATGGAATGACTACTTATTGCCGCTGGTCATGCTGACCACAAAGACAAAGTTTACCCTGCCCATTATTCTAAGCTCCTTAAATGGGCAGTACAAAAGCGAATACAACTTGCTTATGGCGGGAGCGCTGGTTTCCATGCTGCCGATTCTGGTGGTATATGCTTTTGCA
>DJBG01000001.1 GCA_002429965.1 Hungatella sp. UBA5982 | reverse complement strand
TCGATTCTAAAATTATCCCGGAAATTAATTTGGAAGAACTTATAAAAACCACAGCAGGAATACTATCGGAGTCGTTATTAACCGCAAAATTCATACAGGGGATCCCATTGGTAGGAGCGGTGGGTGGCTTTGTAAATTATAGCATCATCCGTAAAATCAGCAAATTTGCTGGTGTGAAGTACAAAAAGAGATATTACATGAATAAACAAAAACATGAATTTTAAGCAATTTAAAGCCCCTCTAAGCAAACCCCTCAGATTTGACATACGGAGTGCACCAGAGGGACTTTGCTGTATCAAAGGAAGATAGCAGCGAAAAGCGGATCTTACGGTAAACCAAGCTCCGCATTTTTTCTGCCAGTTCTTTTTGGGGCTGAAAGAAGAAATTGTAATGATTATTGTTAATTTCGCTAAGCCCTCTGTCTGTAGCCGGTCTATAACCCGTGATACAACCACTTCAAAATAATTCAAGNNTTCAAGTACTAATAGTAATTATCCAGTAAGCCTTATAGCAGGGTAGTGGTTTAACATTCTGCTCAATCTAGCGTTCAAGTTCTGACTGCTTTTCCTTTGGCATGGAACCTTACGGAAATCAGATATACTAATCCAATCAGCAAAACAGTTGCTGCTACAGTACCCAGACCAAATTATATCTTGCCGGTAATTAGGCCACCAATCTGATAGACGGTCGAAGACACCTATATATCCAATTGCTCCTAATATCCACTTCGTACTATTCATTTCACCAATCGGTGGTCTTGACTCTCAAATAACAATAATAGTGACCATATCTATTTCATATTGACTTATTCCTATTGAAATGTCTATAATTGGAATAACAATGTGCGGTAGTACCTCGCAGCAGATTACGGCATCATTTCGGGGGAAGCTTATGAAAAAGGAATTACGGCAATTCGGACAGAAATTTCGGGATATGGCCTTGGTACATAAGATGATATTTCTGTATATTCTGATTATTTTTATTCCCATGATACTTCTGGGAACCTTTTATATTGGGAATTTCAGCGTACATATGAGAGAACAGTATGTAGCGGGAAAGACGGCCATCATGGATCAGTGCAGGAAATCCATTGAAAATAACCTATCCCAGGTAGTGTTCTGTACCAGGTCCTTTCAAAGCAATGCAGATTTGCTCCACTATGTAGAATCAGAGGATTTTTCTACGGCAAATGGTGCTTATACGTACATGAAGACTGTGTTGCCGGTATTTTTGCAGATGAAGGCAACCTATACCGATTATCAGACTATTTGTATCTATAGAAGATTTGAGAAAAGATGGAATGATCCTGCATATGTTTTGAATGGCCTGAATGTGGAAGAGCTGAAAGACACGAACAATATGTCCATGAAAAGTATGAAAACCGTCATTTACACGGATGAGAAAAGCGGTGTTACCATGTGCAGGATGTATATGGTACTGTATGACAGCCGGTATTATCAGAAAATCGGTTTTTCGTGCGTTGCATGCAGCTTTGATACTATTTTTCAATCTCTGGAATTTGCGGAAAATGGCGAAACAATGCTCTTTACATTAAATGGATCAACCTGGAACATCGGTAAGAATGAACAGGGAAAGCTATGTCTGACTCCTTACGATGGAGAAATTCCGGGAAGGGAGAACCAGGTATCAATTACGGTGGAGCCGATGGGAGCAAAAATAGATTATTACTATCGAAATTTTCAGCTTCTATCCAACAATAACCTAATCTCAGTACTGATCGGAATGATTCTGATTTTGGCGTTTTTTACAGTAGTTTATTACCTTTTCTATTATTCCATTACCAAGAGAATCACAGATTTGACAGGCTACATGTCGCGGATGCAGAAGGACCGGATGGCACCGTTTAAGATTGACGACAGCCAGGATGAAATTGGTACCATGATACGTGTGTATAATGATACGGCTGAGAGAATGAACAAGCTGATTGATGAAATTTACCAGAAGGAACGATTGGTGGGCCAAGCGCAGTATTATGCCATGCAGTCCCAGATACAGCCTCATTTTTTGTATAATACACTGGAAAATATTGATATGCTTATTGAAATGGGAGAGTACGAAAAGGCTTCTCAGATGATTGCTCTTTTTGGGAGGATTCTCAGGTACAATGTGTCGAAGAATCAGGAGAAGGCTACGGTTGGTGAAGAGGTATCCCATATTACAGACTATTTAAAGCTATATTCCTATCGGATGCGGGATGATTTTCATTATGAGGTGAATGCAGATCCTTCCTGCAGTAAGATCCTCTGTCCTTACTGCATGCTGCAGCCGGTAATTGAGAACTGTTTCAGGCATGGGTTTCGTCATGAGGAAAGGGAGTTCTGGGTATCAGTCAGGGTTTTCTGGAGGAATGAATTCGTATATATAGAGATTGAGGATAATGGCTCCGGGATAGAAGCGGATAAATTAAGGAAAATAGAACAACGTCTGCAGAAGGGTACCCAGAGGGAGAAGGAAAAGAGCTCCATCGGTCTGTTAAATGTACATGAACGGGTACAGCTTCTGTGCGGAGAGGAGTGCGGCTTGCGGCTTGAGAGCAGAAAACAGGGCTGTCTGGTCACGATACGATTAAAAGGGAGGCTGGAGGAATGAAGATACTGATCGTGGATGATGAACGTCTGATTATAATGGGACTGAAGAGCTGTATTGAAAAGATTCCGGATATTGAGTGTCAGGTAGAAACCGCAACCTCCGGAAAACAAGCGTTGGAGTTATTGGAGGTATTTTCTGCAGATGTTTTAATTACTGATGTGGAAATGCCGGGAATGTCCGGCTTGGAGCTGCTGGAAAAGGTACAGCAGAGAAATCTGTGTCAGCATTTTATGGTTTTGTCCGGATATGATAAATTTGAATACGCCAAAGGCGCAATCCGTTACGGGGTAAAGGATTATATGTTAAAACCTGTGGATAAGGAAGAGCTGCGAAGGAATATCTGTGCCATTGCTATGCGCCTGGAGAACCATGAAGATCTGGAGCAGCTGAAGCAGTATCAGGATTATTTCAGCCATGTGGATGAGAAGAATATTCCGTATACGTTGAAAAAAAGTGTTGCTTTTATCCGGGATAATTATGGAAAAGACATTTCACTGACCATGCTGGCGGAGCATGTCGGGAAAAGTGAGAATTATTTATGCAGCCAGTTTAAGAAACAGTGGAATATCACTTTTTTGGATCTGGTGAATGAGATGCGCTTGAAGGAAACCTTGTATCTGTTGCTTTATGATAAAAATTTACCTGTCCGGGATGTGGCAGGCAGAGTAGGATACAAAACGGAACGGCAGTTGTTTCGTCTGATCAAAGGGAAGGTCGGGCTCACACCCCAACAGATCAGAAACGGGGAAAGGGAAGCTGTGGCCGAAGAAATATAGAAGCAATCATCTATCCCATATGGGCGAATATACCGGTTCAAGAAAAAATCCGGGTATTCGTCTTTTTTTCGTTTTGATTGTACAATAAGACTTATGGATTTGTTGGAAGCTGCTCATAAACGTTATTACGTATGTAAAAGTATACATATATAAAAGAGAAATACGAGATATGTTGTGCAAAAATAATAACATATGACAATGGATGTAAGAAACGGACAGTGTACTTTGAGAACCCAGGTACTTATAATCAAGATATCAAATATAGAAAGGATGAAAGAAATGAAAGGAGAAAGTAAGGCAAAGCAATATAGAAAAAGTGTCTGGTATGAATTCTGGAAACAGCGTTCCCTGCAGATATTTGTTCTGGCAGGTATTGTCTATATTCTGATTTTTAATTACATTCCGATGTTTGGATTAGTGATAGGATTTAAAGATTATAAGATTACCAGCGGTATAGCCGGTATGATTTCCAGTCCATGGGTGGGATTTAAACATTTTACGGAATTTTTTACGGACTATAAATTTGTAGAACTGATGAGAAATACTCTGGTATTAAGTATTTTGAAACTTATTTGCAGCTTTCCGATACCGATTATATTTGCAATCATGTTAAATGAAGTAAGATATGAGGGTACNNCAGACCATCAGCTATCTGCCATACTTTATTTCCTGGGTCATTGTGGCCGGACTGTTGAGAATTATCGCATCAGACAGTGGAATTATTAACGACATTCTTTTGAGCGCGGGACTCATAGCAGCTCCTTTGGAATTTCTGACGAGTCCCAAATTTTTTTACGGGATGTGTATCTTGACTGCGATCTGGAAGGACACCGGATGGTGGACCATTATATTTCTGGCAGCGATCACAGGGGTTGATCCCACCATGTATGAAGCGGCCTCCATTGACGGTGCCACAAGAATCCAGAAAATGAAGTACATTACATTCCCAAGTATTGCAGGTACGGTGACGGTTGTATTAATTCTGGCATTGGGTAATCTGCTGGGAGGAGGCTTAAGCGGCTCCAACTTCGAACAAAGCTATTTACTGGGCAATGCCGGCAATCGGGAGGTTGCAGATATTATTCAGACTTATGTCATGCGTATTGGTTTATCCCAGGGCCGCTACTCCTATGCAACTGCGGTGGGAATGCTCCAATCTGTTATTTCCGTAATGCTGGTTTATTCAAGCAACTTTATATCAAAGAAAATATCCGGTGACGGATTATTCTGACAGGAGGTTAAGGAATGAAGGCGGAAAGAAAAAAGAAGAAAAAGAGCATTCAGGATATGGTTTTGGATGCGGCGATCGTTGTAGTGATGGTTCTTGTGGTATTTTCCTGTCTATACCCGTTTTTACTTGCGGTTATCATGTCGTTTAATGAAGGGATTGACGCTTTGAAAGGCGGTATTTATTTCTGGCCGAGAAAACTGACCTTTGAAAATTATAATTCCCTTTTCAAAGACCCGGTATGGGGAAAAGCGTTCTTGGTGACGTTTGGAAGAACTGTAATCGGAACGACCCTGACGGTATTATTTACTTTGTTTGTTTCCTATGGATTATCCCATAAAGATTTAGTGTTCCGCAAATTTTATTTTAGTTTTTTTATTTTTGCAATGTACTTCTCCGGAGGTGTAATTCCATATTACATATTGCTAAGGTCTCTGCATCTGTTGAACAAGTTCTGGGTCTATGTGGTGCCTGGCTGCCTGAGTCTGTTTTATATTCTGGTGGCAACCTCCTTTTTCCAGGGTATTCCTGAGGAAATTGCTGAATCGGCAAAATTGGACGGTGCAGGGGAACTGAAGATTTATAGAAGTCTGATCCTGCCTCTGTCAAAGCCGATCATGGCGACAATTGCTATATTTACTTCGGTAGGACATTGGAACAACTGGTATGATTCCGCATTCTTTGCAACTTCAAATAAAGGGATCCGTACCATGGCATACTTAATGACTGCAATCATTAATCAGTCCTCATCGCAAAATACGGCAGCTGATGCCGCTATGGCAGCAGGGGTCAGAACCACCACTACATTATCCATTCAGCTGGCTGCTATGGTGATAGCAGTATTGCCCATTCTCTGTGTGTATCCTTTCTTTCAGAGATATTTTGTAACCGGCCTTACCGTTGGTGCAGTAAAGTCATAGAGAAGTGCAGGGGAAAAAAGATTTTTCCGGTATTCTGCCGGTGCAAATAAATCAAAAAAGAGAAGGAGAGTAGGTATGAAAAAAAATGTTTACAAACTAACAGCGTTGATCATGGCAGCCCTCATGATAACAGCCAGCTTCACCGGATGTGTAAGCAGCAGGGATGACAAAAACAGCCGTACGGACGAAAGCAAAGCCAATATGACAGGTGAGAATGGCAGCCAGGGTAAGGATGACGGTAATGTAACCGGGGATAACAAGTGGATGATTGGGGATCCGGAGAATCCTACGGAGCTCACTGTATTTTTAAACCATACATGGTACCCAATCGAGGATTTCACGGGAATCATTCCGGAGGAAATCACAAAACGTACGGGTATTAAGTTAAAACCTGTCCGGGCAACAGATTATACTCAGCTGGGTGTACTCGCTTCTTCCGGAGAACTCCCCGACTTAATTTTTACCAGCCAGATGATGGACACGCTTTCTGATCCGGATATCTGTTATTCCTATAATGAGCTGATAGATAAATATAATTTGGATTGGGAAGTTCCCGGTGAATTNNCTCTACCGCTATGATATGCTGGAGCAGCTTGATAATCCGCAGATCAACACGCTGGATGACTTATACAAGGTCTACGATATGGTAAAGGAAAAATGGCCAGGTGTAACACCTATGAATTTTTCTTCTGAGACATGGTGGCTGGATCCGTTTAAACAGTGGAGCGGCTGCACCTTACAGTATTTTATTATGGATGGACCCGATGACAAGTGCCGTATCGCGGCAAAGACCGACGAGTTTAAGGACTACTTGAAGAATTGTAATTATATGTATCAGAAGGGATACTTCAACGCAGATAACTTTGCATGGAATTCTGCTCAGGCAAGTGCGGATATTTGCAGCGGAAAGGCCTTTTCTACCGTAGGAAGCACACAATACGGTCCGGGCTCTTACAACTCCATTTATGATNNATAATCCATGGTTCTATTTTGGCGGTTCCAAAATTCTTGAAGCAGAATCCCGCTGCGCAAATGAGCCGGAGAGCTTCCAGGAAACCAACAATCTGATTCGTGAATCCTACATCAATGAACCGTGGTACGCCTATGCAGCGCCCAAGGTGAATGATGGGGATTGGAAGGTGCTGTATGACAAGATGGTGGATGAAGTGAAAACCGGGCAGGTTAAAGTGATTCTTTCTGCAGATGATGCGGAATTTGAACGAAATTATCAGGAGTTCATCAACAGGCTGGATTCCATTCATGTAGATTCCCTGGCTGAGTTCATGACTCCAAGATTAAGTGAGGCGATGAAACTGTACGCTGATCAGCAATAAACCGGGCTCAGATCAATAGGTCATAAGATAGGGGGAAACTGAAAGCATATTCAATCTATGCAAAAGCGGACCCCTTTCTACAGAAATGGAGGAATAGGGGATATGATTCAGATTCTTACGAACCAGATAGGCTATCTGGGAAAGGACTATAAAAGAGCAGTATTTCAGGGAATGGAAGGTATGAAGGCGGATGCTTTCCGCCTGATGGATCGTGACGGTAGGATCGCTTATAACGGATATGCCAAAGAATGCGGCAAGGTAGCAAACTGGAATACGGGTTACTACTGGACCATGGATTTTTCCGGATTCAACGTTCCGGGACAATATTATCTGGAATTGGACACCTCCGAAGGAGTAAGCAAATCCTATCCATTTGATATAACAGCAGATTTTCAGGATATACGCATGATGAATGCTGTCAGTTATTATTTCAAGGCCCAGCGCGTTACCGGTGAATGGAAGGAAGCGGACTCTCATCTTCCGTTTAAAGGAGCGAGAAAAGGTGTGGTGGATGGACATGGAGGCTGGCTGGATGCTTCCGGAGACTATGGAATTCATATGTCCCATCTGTCTCACAGCACAGTTTGCAATCCCCAGCAGGCCGCATTCAGCGCTTATGTTTTTTTTAAGGCAGTGGAATGTTTTCAAAAGAAGAATCATAAGCAGGCGCATTTGTTAATCAGACGTATGCTGGATGAAGGGACCTTTGGAGCCGATTTTATCATGCGTATGAGAGCACCATCAGGAAGCTTTTTCCGTTCTATCAGCAGGACAGACGCTTTTGGGAGTTTTGACAGCAGAGTTATCGGCTTCGAGTATCATGGTTCCAGCGACCAGTTCTCCGAGGTAGCAGCGACTGCAGACCAGGAACAGGTAAATGACACCAATTATGAAACCAGTATGCGCTCCGGAGGCGGTACCTGTATTGCTGCCCTTGCAGCAGCAGCCAGGCACTATTATCCCGGTACCGACTACACGTGCTCCCAGTATCTGGTAGCAGCGAAGAAAGCGTGGAAGTATCTCTGGGAAAATAATCATTGTTACACCAATGACGGACAATGGAATCTGCTGGATGAGTATTGTGCGCTGCTGGCTGCGTCTGAACTGTATCAATCCACCAGTGAGTATAACTATCTGATTTTAGCAGAAGAGCTGGCGGAACGTATGATGGACCGGATGGAGGATTCCGGAGAGGAGACTGCCTGGTTTATGTCCCGTCCGGGAGAGCCGTTCTGTCATGCCGCCGACGAAGGCCTGCCGGTGGTGGCACTTCTGACCTTTGCTGGGATCGAACCGGAGGGGGATTTAAAAACCAGGGTGAAAAGATCGGCAATAAAGGCCATGCGCCATGTGCTTGAAGTGACCGGGCGGGTGAACAATCCCTTTGGATATGCCAGATATGTACATAAAACAGAGAAGGAAGAAAGAGTGGAGAAATTCTTCTATTATCACACCAGTCCTGCGGCGCCCTGGTGGCAGGGAGATAACGCGCGGATTGCATCTTTAGCAGCAGCCGCCTGGATTACCGCATCCGAAACAGAGGATACACAATTGGCAGAAGATCTATGGAACTTTGGCCAGAACCAGATAAATTGGATTCTGGGAATGAATCCCTACGACGCCTGCATGATGGAAGGCTATGGACGTAACAATGTACAGTATTTTTATGAGGATAGGAATGATTTCATGAACTGTCCGGGAGGCATCTGCAATGGTATTACCAGCCATCCGGAGGATGAAGAAGGAATTCTTCTGGTAAAGGAGCCCATGCCGGAACTGAAAATCAGCGATAACTGGCGATGGGGAGAACAGTGGATTCCCCATGGAACCTGGTTTATTTATGCACTTGCATTAAAGAAGGCACGCTAAGCGGAAGGACAAAAGGCTAAAAGAAAGGTTTAGATATAACAATGGATAATCAGAAAAAGCTGTCGAAAATCGTTTTGGGAATCGCACTTCCCCTGGCTCTGCAAAGTTTGCTGGGGTATATGGTCAATCTGCTGGATACCGTGATGATAGGGCGTATGGGAACAGGCGAGTTATCTGCCGTATCTCAGGCTAATCAGATATTTTTTATTGTATCCATGGCCATTCCGGGAATAGCGGACGGTGCCAATGTGCTGATCTCCCAGGCATGGGGGAAGCATGATACGGAACGGATTCATAAGGTTCTGGCATATGCTTACCGGACGGCAGTTGGATTTATCATAATATTAACGGCAATTGTGGCTTTGTTCCCGGAAACGGTCATGAGCATTTATNNGAACTGGGGGCCAGATATTTAAGAATCGTGGTATGGTCCTATATGCTCTATGCGCTGTCAGGGATGACTACCGGAGTTTTAAGGTCCGTCCGGATCGTAAAGATAGCCATGTATTCTTCTCTTGTATCCCTGGTGTTAAAGACTGCCATGAACTGGCTCCTGATAGGCGGTAAACTGGGATTTCCGGCACTAGGAATAGAAGGAGCTGCTTTAGCCACCCTGATTGCAAGAACCGGAGAGTTCCTGTTAGTGATGGTGTTCGTATACTGGAAGGAAGACAAACTTCAGATTCGTCTGAAAAAGATGCGGAAGCTGGAGGGCGGCCTGGGAAGGCTTTATTTTAAAACCAGCATTCCTGTGATCTGCAATGAAGTATTCTGGGCTTTCGGTGTATCGGCCCAGGCCATTGTACTGGGAAGAATGGGAACGGATGTGATTGCAGCCAATAGCATTTGCTCTGCGATTACTCAGCTTACGGCGGTACTGTTTCATGGGATTTCATCGGCGGCTTGTGTCATTGTAGGAAATACCATTGGTTCAGGAGAGCGGGAACAACTGGATGAACTAAAAAAATATTTTCAAAAATATACAGCGGTTTTCGGAACGATAGCAGGAGGCCTTGTGCTTCTTGCAATTCCGCTGGTGCCATTTCTGTATCACATAGACGGTATCACGCTGACCTATTGCAGGCAGCTTATGATGATAACAGCCATCATAACTCCTTTCCAGGCGGTTCAGAGTACGAACATGATGGGAGTACTGAGGGGCGGCGGAGACGTTCATTTTCAGATGCTAAACGATATGATATTCCTGTGGGGGGTAACGGTTCCCCTGGGATTCCTGACGGGAATGTATTTTAAGGCACCCATTATGGTGGTAGGCATCTGCTTAAAGTGTGACCAGGTAATCAAGGTATTCACTAGCGAGTGGCGGCTTCGAACTGGGAAATGGGTCCACGATATGACTGGGAATTGAGAAAGGCGGTAGTGAAATGGAAACGGAAAAGAGTTGTATTGCAATTGATGCAGGCGGAACTAAGATGCTGGTTGCGGAGGTGGCATCGGACGGGACAGTGTTTAATGTAAAGCGCTACCCTACTGGAAGGATCAATCAGCGGGAGTTGGTGAAACGAATGATTGATAATATAAAAGATTTTGAGGATAGCTTTGGCTGGGCCTATGGAAATCAGCCGGTCCTGATGGGAATCGGCATTGTGGGTAACCTGGATATCAAGCATGGAATCTGGAATTTTATTGATCATGAATTTGTTGAACCGACTCCGCTGGCAGCCATCATGAAGGAGGAATTCGGCGTAACCTGTTACATTGACAATGATGTGAAGGCCGCCACCATTGCAGAGTGTGTGTTCGGTGGAGCGAAGGACTGCAGGGATATGATTTATATTAATGTATGAACAGGTCTTGCTGCGGGAACGGTATCAAACGGCAGGGTTATCCGCGGCGCGGAAAATTATGCGGGGGAAATTGGGTACATGAATTTTAATATGGGGAAGGGGCCGCATTTGGAGGGCATTGCTTCCGGCATAGGGTTAAATCAAAGAAGAAAGGAACTTCTGCCGGAATATCCGGATTCCCCGCTTCGGGAAAGAGAAAATGAGCAAATATCCGGCCAGACGGTATTTGAACTGGCAAAGGACGGGGATGCCCTGTCACAAAGGATGCTTGAAGAAGCGGTTCAAACGGTGGCTCTGCTGATTGAAAACATGAGCTGTGTGACCGCTCCGGAAACGGTGATTCTTGGCGGAGGCCTTGTAGCGGATGGATGGTTAGCGGCACGTATCTGTGAGCGGGTCAGGAATAAGGTGAAGGCGCGGATCCCTAAGGGAATCCATCTTTCCTCCCTGAATCCAAATTATACCGGGCTGTTGGGGGCAGCCGCGATCGGACTGGGGTATCAGAAGGTTTTTTAAGAAAGGAGAACAAATCTGCTTTAACATCAAAAGGTATAAATAGAACAAATATACAGGCAGAAAGGAGTAGCATTATGATAACATTATTGGATTGCATTGAGAGGATTCCCTCCATTCTGGAGGATATTTTGAAAAAGAGAGAGGAAAGACTGACACCTTTGAAAGAGTATCTGGGTGAAAAGGTAATGAAGCTGGATGAGGTGGTATTCATCGGATCAGGGACTTCCAATACCGCTGCCTTGACCTCCCAGATCTTTGTAGAAAAGGCGGCCGGATTGCGGGTAAAAGTATGCTACCCAAATGATTTTATGGGAGAGGGACATGTTTGGAATCCTAACGCCCTTCATGTATTTACTTCCCAGACCGGGACCTCCAAGGTGACGGCAGATATTCAAAGGAAGCTGCTGGCGGAAGGATGTTTTTGCGCCAGCATCACAGAATCGGAAGAGACTCCGCTGGCAAAGGAATCTGCAGCACATATTGTGATGGGCTGCGGGAAAGAGGAATACGGTATGAGAACCATCGGTTATTGCGCCAGCATATTGACCCATATGCTGATGGGAATGAAACTGGGCTTAATTCGTGGACATCTGACTAAGGAGCAGTATGATGCATATCTGGCACAGGCAGGACAGGTTCCGGACAGCAGAAGAGTCATTACCAAGCAGGCGGCCCAGTGGTTCCAGATAAATAAAAGGCAGATTATGCGCTCTGCCTGTGTGATCTTTACCGGTTCGGGAAGTCTTTATGGGGTGTCCCTGGAGGCAGCCATCAAGTTCTGGGAGATGCCGCAGGTGATTTCCGCGGGTTATGAACTGGAAGAAGGAATGCACGGACCGAATTATGGCTATAACAGCAACCACTGTGTAGTGATATTTAATGATGGAATCCGTGATGTGGAGAAATCCCTTTCCCTGGCGCGGTTTATGAAGGAAGTGCATCACAACGGCCTTGTGGCCGGTGGAACCGTAGCAGATGAAAAGGATCTGCTACTGGACATCAAAGGTGGTGACTTCAACTGTCTGGAGGTGTGCGCGGTACCTCAGATTATGGCATACTATCTGACCGTGGATGGCGGGCGTGACCTTACGAAGCCCAATAATCACAGTGATATGAACCGGTACTTTATGACACATCAGGAAAAGCACTGATAAAACAAGGGGGTTACAGGAAGATGGATCAAGTGTTTGAGAAAGAGCTGCGGGAATCCGGGTATCTCCATAGACCGCTTCCGCTTCATACGGAAAAGTCTCTGGAAGCGGAAATGGAGAATAAAACGGTCCTGGCGGTAAATGATATCTGGAAGGAAGGGATGAAGAAACCGGTACATACAGGAATCGGAACAATAACCATAGAAGCTGGGAAGGGGAAGGAGGGAGGAGCTTCCCTGCGTATTGTCGCTCCTACCGCTCATGATATCTGGACTTACGGTTCTCCCGACTGGGAGAACGGGGAAGAGAAGGAGGTTTATCATGCCATGCTGCATTTTCCTGCAGACAGGGAAAACTGGGAACAGTACAACCGTATTTCCTTCTGGGTAAAACCGGATTCGCCAGGAAGCCGGGCGGTGCATTTAAGATGCTATCTGCGTAATGCGGGAGAGCATCCGGTACCGGATGCTTATCACAGAGAGGGCCAGTTTCTGGCCAATCTGGTAAACCATGAATGGAACCATGTTATCTGGGAATGTGCACTTTTACCAAAGGACTGTGTGACGGAATTTGCCATTAAGATGGATGCAGATGGACAGGATACATCCACCGGTGATTTCTTTCAATATGACTTTGACCAAATCCGGTTGGAGACAATCGCGGAGCCGGAGCTGGAAAAAGGATGGGAATGCCAGAAAGGACGTATTTCCTATTCTATGTCTGGCTATCACATTGCCGGAAAGAAGATTGCGATCATAAACCCCCAGGATTTAAAGCCGGATGAAATCACAAGATTTCAGGTACTGGACGGGGAAGGACAGGTGGTGCTGGAACAGGAGGCCAGGGCGTTGTCGGAACGGACGGGAAACTATGGGATTCTGGATTTTTCTGAAATAACGGAGCCGGGGCAGTACCGGGTGGTGTATGGCGGATTGTCCACCGGAAGTTTTAGGATAGGGCCGGATGTGATGGAAGAAGCTGTCTGGAAGGTGCTGAACTTTATTTATTGTGAGAGGTGCGGCTATCCGATTCCGGGCAAGCATGGACAATGCCATATGGATGTGATCGCAAAGCATAAGGGACTGATTATGCCCTATGGCGGCGGCTGGCATGATGCTGGAGATATGTCACAGCAGTCCTTACAGACGGCTGAGGTCATGCAGGTGCTGTTTGAACTGGCAGAGCATAGGAAGGACGACCCCCTGCTTTATCAGAGATTAATGGAGGAAGCACTGTGGGGATTGGAATTTACTTTGAAGACCCGCTTTGGGGATGGTTACCGTGCCAGCAGCGTGGGACTTGGCATGTGGACCGGCGGTTTGATTGGAGATAGGGATGATGTGGAAACCCGTGTACATAATCAGGCATTTCAGAACTTTTTCTGTGGGGCAGCAGAAGCCTATGCGGCGATTGTCTTGAAAGATTATGATGCAGATCTGGCATGGAAATGCGGCCAGGCAGCTAAGGAGGATTATCAGTTTGCCAAGGCAAGATTTGAAGAGTTTGGAATGGAGCTGCCAATTATGTGGGAGCATACATTAAACAGCGGCAAGTCCCAGTATTATGCGGCAGCCGCCTGGGCAGCAGCCAATATCTATCAGGCCACCTGCGATGAAGCCTATATTCAGGAAGCGGAGGATTGGGGTGCCAGGCTGATGGCCTGCCAGGAAACAGGTACGGAGGGAGTTCCCATGAAGGGGTTCTTTTATCGGGAGGAACTCCACAAGACGATGGTACATTTTACCCATCAGGGCAGGGACCATTCCTTTGTGCAGGCACTGGAAGCACTATGCCGGGCACTGCCGGACTCAGCAAATAAGACGAAGTGGGAAGCATCCATGCGCCTTTATGGGGAATACTTAAAAGAACTAATCCGGATGGCAGCACCTTATGGAATGCTTCCGGCGGGGCTTCACTCCATAAAGGAGGCGGAGGATGAAGAAACCTTTAAGCTGCTGCACCTGCAGGTGGAGTTTTCAAAGGAGCAGGAGAACTACAGGGAGCAGTTAAAATCAGGAATAGACTTGGGCGGCGGCTACTACGTAAGAATGTTTCCGGTATGGTTTTCTTTCCGGGGGAACAGTGCCATACATCTGGGGATGGGAAAAGCAGCAGCACTGCTGGGAAATTATTTTAAAGACAGGGAACTTACGGATATTGCAAGAGAACAGCTTTACTGGGTATCCGGTAAAAATCCGTTCTGCCAATCCCTGATGTACGGCGAAGGGGAACGGTATGCGCAGCAGGATGCCAATTACCCGGGTGAGATGGCAGGTGAGGTTCCGGTAGGGGTCCAGACAATGGAAAATGAAGATATTCCATACTGGCCGGCAGGTAACAACGCCACCTATAAAGAGGTATGGCTGACTCCGGCGGGCAGGTGGCTTTCAATCATGGCGAGCCTGTAAACATACTGTGACAGTGGTAAGTTAATGTTTTAAATTCGAATTTTGGCTCTCATGGCACTAAGCCATGAGAGCTCGCTGTTATTTGGAGGAATTTTTAAATAGCAAATTAATGTTTGCAGAGTTTTACTGCTGGATATTGTAAATCCCGTTTTTCACGTTTAAGATGTGAAATTTTTGTCACGCAACTCTTCTTCCGAGTACGGCTCGGATGTGTTCCTGTTCGACGTCCTCGTCTATCTTCCAGACATTCTGATCCCATTTTCTCATATTTTTTGACCCAGTTTCTTACTTGCTGATAGGAAATGCTATATTTCAGTGCCATGGCACCGTAATTTCTATTATTGGCCAAACCGTCCTGTACGATAGTAGCTATTCTTCTGGTGTCGTTTGTCTTGCTTTTNNAGCTTTATCAAAAGCATGTTGCTGTATTTTCACCTCTGAAGGGGGAAATCCGGCTTTCTCAGAAAACAGAACCGAATCGCCGTTGTATTACAAGAAATATACGTTATCATTAATCTTCAGCTTTGATAAATTTTTATTGACAAAGAGGCGGAGCATAGAATATAATAAACAAAACTTATAAAACATATAGAATTACTATGTTATTAAAAAGGGGGCGGAACCTATTGCAACTTATTCTAACATATTTTTCCAAGCATTCCTCTGACTATATCCTATTGGTAAGGGAACATATCTTAATTAGCCTCAGTACCGTTATCCTGGCGATGATCATCGCCATTCCTCTCGGGATTCTGTGCACCTCGTGCGATTTCCTTTACAAGGGAGTCAAGGGGCTATTCGGAACTCTGCGTATTGTACCAAGCCTGGCTATTCTGGTGCTGTTCATGCCTATAGTAGGAACCGGAATGAAGCTTGCCGTTCTGGCGTTGACTATTTTAGCTATCCCTCCCATTCTGATCAATACTGCACTGGCCTTTCGCACATTGCCTGATGCTGTGCTGGAAACAGCCCTTGGAATGGGTATGGGAGCATGGCGGACCTTTTTTATAGTAAAAATACCACTGGCTTTTCCGCTTGTTTTTGCAGGAATTAAAACCGCTGTTGTCGAAGTAATTGCAAGTGCTACCCTTGCTGCTTATATTGGTGCGGGGGGACTGGGAAGCTTAATTTTTACAGGGCTGGGACTGATGAGGACGGACCTGCTGCTGATCGGTGGCGTTTCTGTAGGAATCCTTTCGCTGCTTTCGGGATATCTTCTTAACCGATTGGATCATAGGATCACAAAATATAAAATGGTAAATGACTAGGAGGAAACAATCATGAAACAATCAATTATGAAAAAAGTATCTTTATTTTTAATTTTGACATTCGTCATCTCTATGGCCGCAGGCTGCTCTTCCAAGAAATCCGGTGATGCCGGTTCTGCTGATCAGAAAGCGATCAAAATAGGAACAAAGAATTTCACAGAAAATTTAATTTTGGGCGAGATTTACGCACTGGCTTTGGAAGACAAAGGCTTTAAAGTGGAACGGGTATTCGATATTGCAAGTTCTGTGGTACATACATCTTTGGTAAATGGTGATATAGATCTCTACCCTGAGTATACGGGGACCGGCTTGTTAGCCGTGTTGAAGCTTCCGCTGGAAACCGATCCTCAAAAAGTTTATGACATCGTAAAAGAAGAGTATGCGAAAAAATTTAATGTGGTCTGGTTGGATTATGCACAAGCGAATGACGGCCAGGGGTTGGTGATCACCACGGAAGCTTCGGAGAAATATGGGATCAAAACCATTTCGGATCTTCAGAAGAATGCAACCAAGTTAAGATTCGCTTCTCAGGGAGAATTTGATATAAGGGAAGACGGCATTCCCGCACTGGAGGCTACATATGGGAAATTTGACTGGGCTTCCTCCAAGGTATACGATAACTCACTGAAGTATGAAGTTCTGGCAGCAGGAGAAGCCGATGTGGCCCCGGCATCAACAACAGAAGGAAATTTGATTGATCCCAAGTTCACCCTGCTAGAGGATGACAAAGCGGTCTGGCCGCCTTACAACATCGCTCCTGTAGTCAGAAAAGAGGTCTTGGATGCAAATCCTGATATTGCGGAAATCCTCAATGCCGTAAACACTAAAATTGATATCAAGACCATTACAGAACTGAATGCCGAGGTGGATGTGAACAAGAGGGAATATGAAGAGGTAGGAAAGGAATTCTATGATTCCATTAAATAAAGGCGGAGGCAGAAGATATGAAGAACCTTGTATTCATAAAGAAATTTCAAATTCCGGAAGCTGCATATTCCAATTTAGATAAATTATTTACATCAGAGGAGATCGATTTTGTAAGCCGGATGGAACAGAAGGTTTTTTCGGAAGAAGATGTAAGAGCTATGGGCTTTTCCGATCCTAAGGGCTTTTTGGAGAACAGTTATAAAAGAGGTATTGTGTCTCTGTCGGATGAAGAAAAAGGAACATTCCGGATATCGGACTTTTATAACAGACTTGATATCTTTTCCATATCGGAAACGGAAACCTATCGAAGCTTTTCCAAAGAGGACAGAGAGGCTCTGGACGAGTGGTATTTCGATGCCTTCTGCAGCGGATTGGACCCGG